>NZ_JBPQTS010000057.1:0-39860 GCF_051386455.1 Streptomyces sp. URMC 124 | reverse complement strand
CACCAGCCCCCGGCACCGGGTGGCAGTGGGGGGTGAGGCGCACCCGGCGCCGGGGGCTGGTGGGTCAGGAGGCTCAGGAGGCTCAGGAGGTCCGGGCGGTCCGGGAGGGGCGTCGTCAGCAGGTGCGGCCGGTGTTGATGCAGTTCGCCGCCCTGGACATCAGGGCGTCCGGCATCACGTTGATGAAGTCGCCGTGGTCGGTGACGGGCTTGTGCAGCTGCTCGGGGAAGCTGTCCACGGCGAACGGCACGCCCGCCGGCACGTCGTAGGTGATGCGCTGCACCAGCTGGGGGATGGCGCGGAAGCCGCGCGGGCACGAGCCGTCCGCACGGGCGAAGGCCACGTGGGTGCGGTGGTTGGCGCTGTCCGTGCTGCGCCCGTCCCAGCAGTTCTGGAAGGCGAAGGTGCGCACGACGTCCGCACCGTTCGGGCAGACCGGGTATTTGTCCTTCAGCTGCCGGTTCTCGAAGCCGACGCAACTCCACGAGGCATTCGCGTTGGCCGTGCCGTTGGTGAGCGCTTTGGCGTCGCCGGTGATGATGCGGAGGAATCGCGGCATCGCGGTCACTTTCGTCACCGGACTCCCGCGGAACTGCAGGGTCACGGAGGCGGGCCGCAGGATGGTCCCCATGTTCCCGTCGTGCCCGCCGCCCGGCGCCTTGGCGTCCGGAGCGGCTTTTCCGTCCAGGACGCGCAGCACCGGCCAGTAGTGCGTCGACTTGTCCCCGTTGGTGCAGGTGGTCCCCGCCGCGGCGAGGCTCGCGTCGGTGGAAAAGGCATCCGTGGATTTGTTGCCCACGTAATCGTGCATGTGGTGGGCGCCGTTGCGCACGCCCGGTGTCACGATGACGTTGTCGGGGTTGAAGTGACCGTTTTCATTGCGACCGCACACGGTGGTGAACGTGCCGGTGGAGGCTCCGCGACCGGCGGCGGGGGTGCCCTTGGCGGCCGGGGCCTTCCTGATGTCGGCGAAGTCGGCGCGTGAGGGGCCGCCCGCCATGCCCCCGCTGCCGAGCCGGGAGCTCAGGGGGCGGGAGGAGTCGTCGGCCGCGGCCGTGCTGACCCGGCTGGTGCGGCAGCCGCTGAGGCCGGTGAGCGCGCCGGGCGACGTTGCGGCGGTGTCCGCAGCGCCCGCCGCGCGCAGGGAGTCGGAGATCCTGCCGATGGTCTCCGTGCGCTTGCGCTGCAGGTCGCCGAGGACGGCATCGGGCTTCGACTCCGTCATCTGCCCGTAGGCCTGCGCCACTTGGGCATCGAGCTGCGACAGCCCCTTGGAGACCTCGGTGCGGGCCGGTGCGGGCACGTCGCGCAGCCGGTCGCCGACGTCCGGGCAGGAGATGGTCGTCGCCGCGCCGGCGGACTGCGCCCCCGCGGCGTGGGAGGAGCCGCCGTCGTCGTGGCCGGCCGAGTCCCGGGAGGCGCCGGCCGAGGCGTAGTCGGCGACGATCGCCGTACCGCCTCCGCCGAGCAGCAGCGCCGCGGCCGCCACCACCGCCCGGGTCCTCAGTTTCGAGCGTTTATGGGCCTGTCGCATCATGTGGGGTCACTTCTTTTCGTTGTCGCCTGTGTGGGGGAAGTCGACGAGTCCGGTGTTCTCGAGGACGGTGATGTGGTCGAGGACGACGGTGTTGGCGCGTGTCGCCAGGGCCCGCACCGCCGCGTTGCCGGTGCGGTCGCGCACGAGGGCCACCAGGCCGAAGACCTTGCCGTGGGCGGCCCGCACGAGGTTGGCGAACGCCCGGTCGAACACCGCGCCGCGGGAGTCCTGCAACTGGTCGAGCCACCCCTGCTGTTCGGCGCTCGGACGCTCGGGCAGGCTCACGCCCAGGGAGCGCGCCGTGTCGACGGACCGCTGGTCGAGCTCGGTGTGGCCGTCCACCAGGTGGTCCCCGGCCATGTGCACGGCGTCCGTCGTCCCGCGCTCCCGGGCGAGCTTCCCCGCGGGCTTCTCCCAGAGCCCGGCCATCCGGACCCGCCGCACGAAGTCGCGGTCCAGCGCCGTCAGCGGCCCGGACGGCGTCTGCCGGGTCCCCTCCCCGTCGTCGGTCCACGAGGTGCGGGCCCCGGCCGCCGCAGGCCCCGCGCTGCCGAAGAGGTACACCGGCACCAGCAGCGCCAGCAGGGTCGCGGCGAGAGCGAACACGACGAGCCCGGTGCCGAGGGTCCGCCACGACACGGGCCGGCGCGCCGCCTGCAGGGAACCGACGGACCTCAGCGAACGCACGGACTGCAGGGAACGCACGGATCGAACGGAGCGCATGGGTCGCATGGGGCGCATGGCACCTTCTTCACTCACTCGTCTGCCTGGATCGCCCACGGACGCTAACCCCGTGGGAATCCCGGCGGACAAGCCTTCGCCCCCTCTGACAAACCCCCGCTCCCGGGCCCCGCACGCTGCTACCGTTCCGCGCGCGCACGCGCCCTACGGGACCCCGGTCCGGGGCGCGCCGCGCCTCACAGTTCGACGAGGGCCTGCACCGGCAGGTGGTCGCTGGGGAAGCGGCCGTCCTCGGCATGGGTGTTGATGCAGGCCCGCACGGTGCGCACCGACGGGGAGGCCAGGATCCAGTCGATGCGGTCCCCGTCCGGGACCAGCGGCCGGTAGCCGTGGAACGTCGCGTACTGCGGGCCGCGCTCGGCGGCGGTGTCCCAGGTGTCGGTCAGGGACCCGTCGCCGAGCAGCGCGTCGTAGACCGGATTGCCGTGGGCCGGGACGTTGAAGTCGCCGGTGACGATGCGCGGGAGGGCCGGGTCGAGGGCGCGCAGCCGCTCGCCGATCAGGGCCGCGCTGCGCTCCCGGGCGTACTGGTGGACGTGGTCGAGGTGCGTGTTGAGGACGTGGAAGCCGGCGCCGGTGTGCCGGTCGGTGAACCGGATCACGCTCGCCATGCGGACGATGGTGTTGCCCCAGGTGGCCGAGCCGATCAGGGCGGGCGTGCCGGACAGCCAGAAGTGGTCGTACTCCTCGGGCGTCAGCCGGAGCGTGTCGTAGAAGACCGCGCAGTACTCGTCGCGGCTGCCCCCGAGCCGGCCCAGCCCGATCCAGTCGTAACGGGGCCCGAGGTCCCCGGCGATGTCCCGCAGCTGCCGGTGCAGTCCTTCCTGGGTGCCCAGCACGTGCGGCCTCTCGCGGCGCAGCAGCCGCCGCATCACCGGGCGCCGCTCCGACCAGGGGTGCGGGCCGGTCTCGGAGGCGTACCGCAGGTTGAACGACATCACGCGCAGCCGGGGCGGGTGGGACGGCGGCGGAACCGGGGCGGGCATGGCGCCTCCTGGTCGGGAAGGTCCGCGAGGTCCAGGAGATCCTCCCGGCCGGACGGACAGGAGGCAAGGAGCGGAAGCGGACTTCGGGCGTGTTCCGGTGATCCGGGTCACTGAAGGGCCGGCGGGCCCGTCGGCAGGACGAGGATGGCACGGAGACGGCCGGCGGCTGCGAACGGGACCGGCCGGGACCGAAGGGAAGTGCGCTGTGCCGTACGCCGAGAGCGGGGACGGGGTCCGTATCGCCTACCAGACCGGCGGAGGGGGCTCCTCCGTGCTCGTCCTGCTGGCGGGCCAGGCCTGCAACCACCACTGGTGGGACGCCGTCCGGGACGACTTCCACGCCGCTCACCGCACCGTCACCTTCGACTACCGGGGCACCGGCGAGAGCGGCAAGCCCGACGAGCCGTACAGCATCGAGGGGTTCGCGCAGGACGTCATCGCGGTGCTGGACGACCTCGGTGCCGACCGGGCCCACGTCTACGGCACGTCCATGGGCGGCCGGGTCGCCCAGGTGCTGGCCGCCCGTCACCCGGAGCGGGTCCGCGCGCTGGTGCTGGGCTGTACGTCACCGGGCGGCCCGCACGCCGTCGAGCGCGGCAACGACGTCCGCAAAGCGCTGGCCGGGCCGGGGGCGGCGGCCCGGCGGGCGCTGGGCGAACTGATGTACACCCCGGCCTGGTTCGCGGCCCGCCCGGGACCCTTCCCCACGCTCGGCGACCCCGCCATGCCGGCCCACGCCCGGCGTCGGCACCTGGTGGCCAGCAACCGGCACGACGCGTGGGACGCGCTGCCGGGCGTCTGCGCGCCCACCTTGGTGGTGCACGGCAGCGACGACCTCCTCAACCCCGTGGCGAACGCGCACCTCCTGGCGGGCCGCATCCCCGGTGCCCGGCTGCACCTGATCCCCGGGGCGCGGCACGCCTATTTCGAGGAGTTCCGCACCACGGCGAGCCCGCTCGTCCTGGACTTCCTCGCGGAGCACGAGGCCGTGACGTGACGGGCCCGGCGCGGGCGCCGGTCAGGCCGGTGCGGCTTCGATGAGGTGGAAGGCGTTGGGCCGCGGCAGGGGAGTGATGGTGCCGAGCCGGAAGCCGCCCTGGGCGCACAGCGCGGCGAAGTCCTCCGCGGTGCGCTCCCGGCCGCCCACCGTGACCAGCATGTTGAGGTCGCTGAAGTAGGTCAGGTCGGTGCTCCCGGGGGGAACGACGGGCGGCAGGAGCGGCTCGACGATCAGGAGGGTTCCGCTGTCCGGGACGACCTTCCTGATGTGGCGCAGAATCGTCGCGCACTGCTCGTCGTTCCAGTCGTGGATCACGCTCTTGAGCAGGTAGAGGTCGCCGCCCGGGGGCGCCGAGGCGAAGAAGTCGCCGGCCTCCAGGGCGACGCGGTCGGTCAGGCCGTCGCGCGCGAGCCGCTCGGGCGCCTGGGCGAGACCCTCGGGGGAGTCGTAGAGGATGCCGCGCAGGTGCGGGTGCGCGCGCAGGATCGCGGAGAGCAGGGTGCCGTCGCCGCCGCCCACGTCGACCACGGTGGCGAAGCGGCCGAAGTCGTAGTGCTCGGGGAGGGCCGCGGCGGCGAGCTGCGTGGCCTGGCTCATGGCGGCGTTGAACCCGGCGGACAGCTCGGGCCGGTCCCGCAGGTAGCTGAAGAAGTCCGTGCCGAAGACGGTGTCGAAGGTCGGCGCTCCCGTCCGGATGCCTTCCTCCAGCACGTCCCAGCCGCGCTGCAGCGAGGGGTCGGTGAGCATCCGGGCCAGGGCGGTCAGCGTACCGGGGACGTCCGGGCGCAGCAGGTCGCCGGCCGCCGTCGTGGCGAAGGTCCCGGGCGCCGTCTCGGTGAGCAGCTGCAGGCCGGCCAGGGCGCGCAGCAGCCGGTGCGTGGCCTGCGGCTGGGTGCCGAGGTCGGCGGCGAGTCCGGCGGCCGTGCACGGCGTGTCGCCGATGCGTTCGAAGACGCCCAGCCGTACGGCGGCGCCCAGTGTCTGCGTGAACGTGTACCCGAAGAGCAACTGCACCAAGGCGTTGCGCTCGTCCCGGCCCGCGGGCTCCTGCCCGTCGTCGCTTGCTGTCGTGGTCATTGCGGCCCCTCCCGTCATGGCGCTCTCCTGCGCCCGTCAGCGGTGGTGCGTGCATGCCGGGGCCGACGGCGTGGAGCAGGCGGCCGGCCGGCATGCGACTTAGGCAACCCTAAGTTCCTGCCGGCCGGTGGGCAATGCTCAGGCGCGGTCGTCCGCGGCCGGCCGCAGGCCGAAGTGCACGGTCTTCGCCGTCAGCAGGAACAGGTCCGCGCGCCGGTCGATCCCCGCCGGGTCGGCCGGGTCGAGCAGCCGGTCCAGCACCGCCACGTCCCCGGCGTCCAGGGCCTCGCCGCACATCCTGCGCTGCCGTTCCAGGGACTGCCGCACCGAGCGCCGCGTCCCCTCGTCGAGCGGCGCGGGCCGGTCCACGAGGAAGGACTTGCTGCGCACCCCGACCAGGCCCGCCGCCCGCAGCATGGCGGGCCAGTCCTCGACCACGGCGACGGATCCGGGCAGCTCATCCCGCATCCGGCTGAACCGGTCCGCCATCGCCACGTCCAGCCGGGCCTGCAGGCCCGGCCGCCCGAAACCGAGGTCGCGCGGCAGCGAGCGCGCCCGCATCTCGCCCTCGACGACGGCCAGCACGCCCCCGGGGGCGAGCAGCCGGGCGAGCCGGTCCAGGGCGTCCTGCTGATCGCCGACGTGGTGCACCACCTGCGCCGACCACACCAGGTCCGCCGGCCCCAGGCCGTCGAGCCCCTCCGGGAACTGAGCGGCCCGCGTCCGCAGCCGGGCCCCGAGCCGGCCGGCCCGCTCCTCGGCCCGGGCCAGCAGCTCCGGCGCGCCGTCCACCGCGACGACCTCCGCCTGCGGGAACGCCTGCGCCAGGCGGCAGGCCGCGACGCCCGGGCCGCTGCCGACGTCCAGGATCCGCTGCGGCGCGCCCCCGGTCAGCAGGCGCAGCTCCTCGACGGCCTGCTGCACGTACGGGCTGTGCGCCTCGCCTTCGAGCTCCAGCATGTCGGCCAGTGCGGCCCAGTCGAAGTCGTTCACCGGTTGTGCTCCCTCGGCTCGTCGGCCGGCTCCGCGGCCGGCTCTTCCCTCTGGCGCAGACTGTGCGGCCGGACGGCGATCCTTGACAAACCTTGTTGCTGTTTCTGCAATAGAGCCATGGAAGAAGTGCTCGCCGCCGTCGGCCCGCGGCTCAAGCGCATCCGCCGGCAGCGTCAGTGCACTCTCGCCGCCTTGTCGGAGGCGACCGGCATCTCGGTCAGCACGCTGTCCCGGCTGGAGTCCGGGCAGCGCAAGCCGAGCCTGGAGCTGCTGCTGCCCATCGCGCACGCCCACCAGGTCCCGCTCGACGAGCTGGTCGGCGCGCCGCCCGTCGGCGATCCGCGCGTGCGGCTGAAGCCGTTCCGGCGCGGGGACTCCACGATGGTGCCGCTGACCCAGCAGCCGGGCGGGCTGCAGGCGTTCAAGATGGTCATGGGCGCCTCGCGCAGCAGTCCCGAGCTGCGGACCCACGAGGGCTACGAGTGGCTGTTCGTGCTCGGCGGCAGGCTGCGGCTGGTCCTCGCCGAGCACGACATCGTCCTCGGGGTGGGCGAGGCCGCCGAGTTCGACACCCGGGTGCCGCACTGGTTCGGCAGCACCGGGGAGGCGCCGGTGGAGATCCTCAGCCTGTTCGGGCCCCAGGGCGAGCGCATGCACGTCCGCGCCAAGCCGTCCGGCGGGGCCTGACGGCCGGCTCCGGCCGCCGGGCGAGCCCGGGCTGGACGTCTCCTCGAGCACGGGCCGTCAAGCTCCGGGCGCGGTGCCCCCGTTCCGGCCCTGACGTCCACCGCCGCGCGCCGGCGGTGCGCTGCCCCGCGCGCCCCGCCCCGTACCCCTTGGAGACCTCCCCGTGCGCTTCTTCGCCGACGTCACACCGCTGCGCCGCTCCGCGGACTTCCGCCGCCTGTGGTGCGGGAACACCGTGTCCTGGATGGGCCAGCAGATGACCGCGCTCGCGGTCTCCCTGCAGGTCTACGCGATCACCGGCTCCACGTTCTCGGTGGGCCTGGTCGGCCTGTGCTCCCTGATCCCGCTGATCGTCGCGGGCCTGTACGGCGGGGCCGTCGCCGACACCGTCGACCGCCGGGCCCTCGGCCTGGTCAGCGCGTCCGGCGCGGCGCTGCTCTCCGTCGTCCTGGCGGCCGCCGCACTGCTCGGGCTCCGGCAGGTGTGGCTGCTCTACGCGGTCGTCGCCCTGCAGTCGGTCTGCTTCGCGATGAGCACCCCGGCCCGCAGCTCGATGATCCCCAAACTCCTGCCCCGGGAACAGCTTCCCGCGGCCAACGCCCTGTCCTCCCTGACGACCAACCTCGGTCTCATGGGCGGCCCCGTGATCGGCGGCGCGGTCGTCGGCCTCTGGGGCTTCGAGGCCGCCTACCTGATCGACGTCGTCGCCTTCTCCGCCTCCCTGTACGCGATGTGGCGCCTGCCGTCGATGCGCCCCGAGCCGGCGGTGGTCACGGGGGCGGCCGGTCCGTCCGGCGGGGCGGCGGACCCGCGGCCGCAGGGGCGCGCCTCCGTCCGGGGCGGCCTGCGCTTCCTCGTCACCCGCCCCAACCTGCGCATCACGTTCCTCGCCGACCTGGCCGCCATGGTGCTGGCCCAGCCCCGGGCGCTGTTCCCGGCCATAGCCGGGCTCTGGTACGGCGGCGACACCAAGACCGTCGGCCTGCTCGTCGCCGCACCCGCGGTGGGAGCGGTGCTGGGCGGGCTGTTCTCCGGCTGGCTCGGCCGGATCCACCGGCACGGCCTCGCCGTGCTGCTCTCCGTCGCCGGCTGGGGAACGGCCGTCACCGTCTTCGGCCTGACCCGCAACCTCTGGCTCGGCCTGTTCTTCCTCGCCCTGGCCGGATGCGCCGACAGCATATCGGCGGTCTTCCGCACGACCATGCTCCAGGCGGCCACCCCCGACGACATGCGCGGCCGCCTCCAGGGCGTCTTCATCGTCGTGGTCGCGGGCGGGCCCCGGCTCGGCGACTTCCTCGCGGGGTCCGCCGCGGACCTCGCCTCCCCGTCCTGGGCTGTCGTCGGCGGCGGCCTCGCCTGCGTGGCCGCGATCGCGCTCATCGCGCTCCAGTGGCGCAACTTCGCCCGCTACGACGCGCGTTCCCCGCAGCCGTAGGCCCGGCTCGGTCGCAGACAGGTCGGCCCGGTCCGGCCAGGGGCTCGGGCCGGGCCAGGGGCCCGGCTCGTCCGGGCGCCCGGCTCAGCCGTGGAAGCGGCCGACCAGCAGGCTCCCGAGCGCCGTGCGCCGGTGCAGCACCGCCCGCCCCGCCCGGACCGTCGTGATCAGCCCCGCCTCCCGCAGCGCGGCGGCGTGGGCGGAGGCGGTGGCGTTGCTGACGCCCAGGCGCCGGGCGAGACCACCGGTGGTGTGCTCCCGGGCGAGCGTGAGCAGGACGTCCGTGCGGGTCCGGCCGAGCACCCCGGCCAGGGCGCCGTCCGCGTCCGCCGCCCCTCCCGCTCCGTCCGGCGCGAGGGGCAGGCCGGGGCCGGCCGGATAGGTCAGGCCCAGCGGACCGCCGGGCAGGTCGGCGAGGAGCGGGCGGCCGGTCCAGTGGAACGTGGGCAGGAGCAGCAGCCCGCGACCGCCCAGCCGCACCTCCCGCGCACCGGGAGCCTCGATCTCCCAGACGTCCCCGCGCAGCCGCGTGCCGGGGACGAGACCGGTGAGCGCGGCGCCGATCCCGTGCTCGGCCACGGCCAGGGCGTGCCGGGTGAACTCGGCCCGGTGCAGGTCCTGCACCACGGGCCACACGGGGCGCAGGACCGTCTCGAAGGCCGTGTGCTGGGCGCGGCGGATCAGCTGACGGGCACCGGCGTCCCCCCGGTGCAGCTCGTGGATCCACGGAGGCACGGGGGAGGGGTGGCCGGCGTACACGCGCTCGATCTCGGAGCGGATCAGCTCCGGGCGCGCCGCGGCCACGCTGTCGAGCGCCTCGTCGAGCGTGCCGGCGAACACGTCGAGGAAGGCCGGGGCCGCCCCGGCGGGCACCAGGTCGCCCAGCGGCTCGGTGGAGGCCGGCAGCGAGCGCAGCAGCCGCTGTCTCCAGCGGCCGAAGAGAAGCTGGTCGTCGCGCCGGAAAGCCGTCATGAACGCCGCGTTGAGCTCCTGCAGCGGTGCCGGGCGGGGCGCGAAGCGGACCCGTGCGAAGTCGGCGGCCGTGAAGTGGATCCGGATCACTACTCTCCCCGGCGGCGCGGCGCCATCGTTTCGGGCAGGGCCGAAGCGGTCGACCGCGATCCCCGCCGGGCGCCAGCATGCAGGCCTGCCCCCGCCATTCACGCAGGGGCCGCCGGACGGCACAAGGGCCGGCGTCACACGGACACAAGGGGAGAGAGCCGTGCATCGAGCGCAAGAGCAGGCTTCTGTGGTGAGCCGGCGGACCGTCACCAGGTCGGCCGTCGTGGCCGCCGCGGCGCTGCTGTTCCCGGGAGGCCCCGGCGGGGTCGGCGGGATCGGCGGGACGGGCGGTGCGGCCGCCCGGGCGCGGGCCGCGACCGGCGTCACCCTGCGGCTGCCCGCCCCGACCGGCCCCCACCGCACCGGGGTCACCACGCTCTACCTCGTCGACCGCTCGCGCACCGACCCGTGGGAGCCGGGGATTTCCGTCCGGGAGGTCATGGCCACGGTGTTCTACCCGGCCCGCACCGTCCGCGGATTCCCGCCGGCCCCGCAGATGACCGCGGGCGCCGCCGGGTCCTTCGCGCTGTACGGGCACCGGATCCACCCGGAGCTGCCGGAAGCGGGCGTCGACTGGCGGGCCACCGCCACCCACTCGCACACGGGCGCCCCCGCGCAGGCCGGGCAGCGGCGGCCGGTGCTGCTGTACAGCCCCGGCGGCGGAGACGCGCGCACCATGGGCACCGCGCTCGCCGAGGAACTGGCCGGCCACGGCTACGTGGTGGTGACCGTCGACCACCCCGGCGACGCCAGTGAGGTGGAGTTCCCGTGTGCCCTGGCCGGACGGGACGAGGTGCGCCCGACGGCCCTGCGCGACGACGCCAGGAAGGACCCCCGCCTCTTCCGCACCCTGATCGACACCCGTATCGCGGACATCCGCTTCGTCCTCGACCGGCTGGGGGAGCTGGCGGCCGGGCGGAACCCGGACGCGGCGGGGCGCCCCCTGCCGGAGGGCCTCGGCCGCGCCCTGGACCTGCGGCGAGCCGGCGCCTACGGGCACTCGGCCGGCGGCACCACCGCGGCGGAGGCGATGTACGAGGACCGGCGCCTGCGCGCAGCGGTCAATCTGGAGGGCTACCTGGACCACGCGCCCGAGGCGCCCGGCCGGGCGGGGGAGTTGTACCCCGTCGCCCGCTACGGCTCCGACCGGCCGCTGCTCCTGCTGGGCACGGACGGCTTCCGCGACCGGCAGGGGCTGGAGGCCTCCTGGCGGGCGGTGCTCGCCCGCTCGGGCGGGCGCGCCCTCCGCCGGCGGCTCGACGGCGCCGCGCACGGGGTGTTCACCGACTACGCCGCGCTGGCGCCCCAGTTGCAGACCGCCGGGCTGATGACCGCGGCTGCCCGGGACGCGCTGGTGGGCCCCTGCGGTCCGACGCGGTCGGTGCCGGCGGTGCGCCGCCACGTGCTCTCCTTCTTCGCCCGGCACCTGCCGGTGCGCTGAACGGGCGGGGCCCGCAAGGTCACGGCATCCCGTGCCGGCCGGCGGACGGCGGGCCGCCGCCGAACGAGGCCAGCGCGTGGACCAGTTCCACCCGGGAGCGGACCCCGAGCGCGGCGAAGACGTTGCGCAGGTGGTGGTCGACGGTGCGGTGGCTCAGCGCGAGGAGGGCGGCCACCTCGCGGTTGGTACGGCCCTCGGCCACGTGCCGCGCCACCCGCAGCTGCTGCGGCGTGAGACAGGCCGGATGGCGGGGCCGGGGGACACCGGCCGGCTCCGCCTCACCGGCCGCACGCATCTCCTCGCGGGCGCGCTCGGCCCACACGTCGGCTCCGCACGCCTCGAACAGCAGCATGGCGCCGCGCAGGTGCCCGCGGGCGTCGGCGGGCCGCCGCAGCCGCCGCAGCGCCATGCCGAACGCCAGCTTCGTACGGGCCTGGGAGAACTCGGAGCCGACCCGCTCCGCGAGCGCCAGCGCCCGGCCGAAGCCCGCGTCCGCGGTGGCCGGGTCCGCGGTGGCGGACAGCACGGCGCGGCAGTGCAGGGCCGCGGCCCGCGCCCGCTGGTCGCCGCTGGCCGCCGCCCACTCCTCCAGGGTCCGCAGGATCAGCAGGGCCCGGCGGCAGGCGCCCTTGCGCGCCGGGGCGGGGAGCCCGGCGACGGTCAGGGCGACGGCCTCCACGAAGGAGGGGACGACGCGCAGCCGCCAGGCGAAGTGATGCGTTCCCGACTCGCCCAGGACGAGAGGGCGCAGCCGCTCGACGGCCTCCCGCGGCTGCTGGTGCGCGAGGTCCAGCCCGCCCAGGCTCCACGCCGCCAGCAGTGCGGGCACCGCCAGGCCGTGGGCCTGCGCCGTGCCGAGGGCCCACCGGGCGTGGTCGCGGCAGGCGGCGGTGTCGCCGCGGACGGCCGCGGTCATGGCGAGCGTGCCGTGCAGTTGAGCGGCGGCGTTGGGCCGGCCGGCGGCGAGCGCGGCCTCCAGGCCCCGCTCCGCGTGGGACGCGGCACGCGCGTGGTTGTCGGCGACGAGTTCCACGAGCGCGAGGAGTCCGAGGAGTTCCGGCGCCGTCCGCTGCGGTGCCGCGGCGCGGGCCAGGGCCCGGGTGGCCAGGTCCCGGGCGTGCGAGACCTCGCCCAGCATGAGGGCCGAGCGGCACGCGTGGACGAGCGTGTCCGTACGGCCGTCCGCCGCCGGCACCCCGCCGGACGCCGCGCGCAGCAGCGGGACGGACAGCGCGTGGTCGCCGCGCAGGGCCGCGCCGATGCCCCGGTAGTAGTCGCGCACGACCGGGGGCGCCGCGGCGTGGCCGCCGATGCGCTCAGCTGCCACCGCGTATCCGCTGCGGTCGCCGGCCGTCCAGCTGGCTTCCGCGGAGTGCAGGAGCGCGGCGAGTTCCTCGTCCGTGCGGTTCGCGTGCCGGAACAGCGCGGCGGCGAGGCGCAGGGCTTCGCGCGCGTTGATCACTTCACCGGCGCGCAAGGACCGCAGGCCGCGGGCGGACTCCTGTCGTCCGCGGGCGGCGGAGGCGGCCTTCTGGCGGACGGACAGCGTGCGCAGGACCGCGGCGCGCCGCGAGAGCCCGGCCAGCCGGGCGTGGTCCGCGGCCGATGCGAGGAGCCGGTCGCGCGCGCCGTCCTCCGCCGTGCGCCCGGCGGCCCGCAGGAGGACGGAGGAGCACCGGGCGTGCAGGCGCCGCGCGGTGCCCGCCCTGCCGGCGGGCGGACGGGGGCGGGAGCGAGGAGCACGTACGGCCTGGGAGTCGCGCACGGTGGCTCCTCGTCGTCGGGGTGGGGAAATGGGGCGCGTTGCCAGCAAGTTACCCACAAGTAAAACCACCCGGTAGGTGATTTCGCCGATGCGTGGCCCCCGGATGCGGACGCATGCTCTCCGCACCCGCTCGGCAAGCCCGATCCCCGGAGGACCCGTATGCGAAAGATCAGCCGTGCCCTGGCCCTGACGGCAGCCGTGGCCGCCGTCCTGACCACCGGGCCGGTGGCCGCCGGCACCGCCGAGGCCGCCCCCGCACGCACCCCCGTCGTGTTCGTCCACGGCTATCTCAGCGACGCCGTGATCTGGGACTCGGCGCGCACCGCCTTCCGCAGCGCCGGCTACGGGGACGGTGAACTCTTCTCGTACACCTACGACTTCTTCGCCTCGAACGAAGCCAGCGCACGCGGGCTCGCCGGCTTCGTCGCGAAGGTGAAGAAGGACACCGGGGCGCAGCAGGTCGACATCGTGAACCACTCCATGGGCGGCATGGTCTCCCTCTGGTACGCCAAGGAACTGGGCGGCGCCGCGGACATCAAGCACATGGCGTCGCTGGCGGGGAGCAACCACGGCACGTACACCGCCGGACTGTGCACCGTGGTCTCCGCCTCCTGCCGGGAGATGACGCCCGGCTCCGACTTCCTCCGCAGACTCGCGTCCGGCGACGAGACGCCCGGAGCCGTCGACTACCGCACGTGGTACTCGCCGTGCGACGGGGTGATCAACCCGTTCACGAGCACGGCCCTCAGCGGCGCGGTCAACACCCTGGTCCCGTGCGTGACGCACATGGGGTTCCTGACCGACAACGGGCTGCTGTCCCAGGTGGCGTCCTTCCTCAAGGCGTGACCCCGCCGGGCTCGTAGTTGGTCAGGACGCAGCCGTCCACCATCGCCTTCTCGGAGCGGTAGCCCTGCGGGGTGACGAAGCCGGGCGTGCACTCGAGGCGGAAGAACTGCTGCTGGTACAGCCCGAACCGGGAAGAGGCGTTGTTGGTCTCGACGGCGACGTTCCCTCCGAGCATCAGCACGCTCTTGGTCGCCCTCGTCCGGCCGCCGTTCTCCTGGATCTCCTTGAGCCGGACGGCCTTGGCGCGCGACTGCAGGACGGCCATGTCGTCGACCTTGTCGAGCCAGACCAGCCCGTGGGCGCGCTGTGCTCCCGCGGGCTGCCCGCACAGGCCGCGCTCGCCGATTCCCCATCCGGCCGCGTCCCCGTCGACGAAGGGCTGGTAGTCGATGGACCGGATGGCGACGGTGTCCGGATCCGTGGAGAAACGCGTGCAGTCGACGCTGGACCCGATCAGCTTCCTCAGCTCGGCGAGGCTGCCGGCGCTCGGCAGGCCGGGGATCGCCGGCGGCGCCGGCTGCCCGCCCTGCGCGCCGCCGGGCTCCGGGCCCCCGGCGTCCGCGCCGTCCGCCGTGTGCACGAAGTCGCTCAGCACGCACTGGTCGGCGAGGGCCTTCTCCTTCTTGCGGCCCTCCGGCACGCCGAACGTCGGATTGCACGTCAGGACGCGCATGCCGGACTTCGCGAGCGCCCGGGCGGTCTTGACCGAGGTCGGCTCCGCCACGAAGTCCTTGCCGACGAAGACGCGGCTGTAGAGGCCGTACTCCGGCTTGCCGGCGGCGATCCGGTCCATGACCTGCAGGCGGTAGGCCTCCTGGAACTTCTTCATGTCCGGTGTCAGGAAGATGCCGATCGCACCGTTCTCGCGCAGGTCGCTGCACACCCCGAGCTCGGCCACGGACTCGCCCACGGTCTTGACGCTGCTCGACCGCAGGCGCACGTCCTCCCGTCCGCCCGTCGCGAGGTTCTCGCAGGAGGCGTACTGGCGGAGGTACTTCTGCGCGTCGGCCGTCGAACCGGCCGACGGCGGTGCCGCCTGCGGGGCGGGGGCACCCGGCCGCGCGGGGGTCGTGACGCCGCCGGCCCGGCCGGGCTCCGGCTTGTCGTCGCACGCGGTGACCGCGGAGAGGGCGATGAGGGTCGCCGCGGCCGCGGCGAGGGTCTGCTTGATGCGCATGCGGGGCTTTCGTCGGTGGGAAGGAACGGCACTCCCGGCACGGGTGTGGCATGCGCATGCTAGTCAGCTGCCCGACCCGCTCGCGTACGGGCCCGCAAACGCCCGGCGGGGGGGGGGGGGGGGGGGGGGGGGGTGTGCGGGAGGTGACACCCTCCCGCACACCCCCGCCGCAAGGGGAGTTACGTGTCTACGCCATGCTCTGCACGACGGGGGCGCCTTCCGCCGCGGGGGCCGTCAGCCCCGGGACGCCGTCACTGCCGGGGCCGGCCGGGTCTCCTGCGGCCGGGGCGGGGCCGGCTTCGCGGGCCGGCGTACGAGGGCGAGGGCCACCAGGCCGCCCAGGAGGCCCAGCGCTCCGGAGACCAGGAACGTCTGCCGCAGGCCGGCCGCGAAGGCCTCGTGCACCAGCTGCCCGATCAGATCCCGCTGCGCGGGGCCCGCCTGGGCGACGACCGCCGCGGCCTGGCCCCCCGCCAGCGCATCGGCCGTCGCCGACGGGTCGGCGACCACCCCGTCCCCGTGGTCGCGGAGCGCGCCCGCCAGCCCGGCGTGGAAGACGACGCCCAGGACGGCGATGCCCAGCGCGTTCCCCAGCTGGCGCGCGGTGTTGACGGCGCCGCTGGCCATCCCGGCGCGCTCCGGCGCCACGGAGCCCATCGCCGCGGACGCCAGCATGGGCGTGGCGATGCCGACGCCGGCACCGGTCACCGCGAGACCCGGCACGAGGGCGGTCCACGTGGCGTCCGCGTCCACAGTGGCCTGCAAGAACGCGCCCGCACCGATCAGCAGCAGACCGCCGCCGATGGTCCAGCGCGGCGAGACGTCGTGCAGGAAGCGCCCGGCCAGCGACGCGACGACGAACGCGGCCGCGCTCATCGGCAGGCAGGCCAGGCCCGCGGCGACCGGCCCCATGCCGCGGACGGACTGCAGCCACAGCGAGGTGTAGGCGAGGTACGAGAACGCGGCGACGGACAACAGGACCGCGGCCGCCATCAGGCCGGAGAACGACGCCCGGCGGAACAGCGCGAGATCCAGCAGCGGCTGCTCGCGGCGCGTCTCGATCAGCACGAAGGCGACGAGCGCGGCCGCGGCGAGACCGAACAGCCCCAGGGTCGCGGCCGACGTCCAGCCGTAGTCGTTGCCCTTGATCAGCGCGTACGTCGCGCCGCCCGCCGCCACGGTGAACGCGGCCAGCCCGGGCAGGTCCACGCCGTGCCCCCGGCGGGGCGGCGACGCGGCGACGAACCGCAGCGTCATGGCGACGGCCAGGACGCTGATGGGCAGGTTCACGAAGAAGATCCAGCGCCAGTCGAGGTGTTCCGTCAGCAGACCGCCCATGATCGGCCCGGCGGCCGAGGCGGCTCCGCTGACCGCGCCCCAGGCGCCGAACGCCACGCCCCGGTCCCTGCCGTGGTAGATGCTGCTGATCAGTGCCGTGGTCGTCGCGAGCATCGCGGCCCCGCCGACGCCCTGGACGCCGCGGAAGACGATCAGGGCCTGCGGGCCGGTCGCCAGGCCGCAGGCCAGCGAGGCCAGGGCGAACAGCGCGAGGCCCGCCACGTAGACCTGCCGGTGCCCGATGCGGTCGGCGAGGGAACCGACGCCCAGCAGCAGCGCGGCGAGCGCGAGCGCGTAGACGTCCATCACCCACTGCAGGTCCGCGAACGAGGTGCGCAGGCTCCCGGCCATGTCGGGGAGCGCCACGACGACGATGGTCACGTCCACGAGCAGCATGAACGTCCCCAGGCACACCGCCACGAGCGGCAGCCACTTACGCATTTCGAAACCTCCGGAGGGTGAGAACCGACGAGGCTCGAAGGTCGCACCGGCTGGCTGTTTCGCAGAACCCAGGCCCGTGTCCGTGGCGGAATCCCATGAGGAGCAGGCCGTGGAATGATGGAAAGCATGATGGATGACGGTCGGATGTTCGATCCCCTCGACCGGCAGCTCGTGCACGCGCTGATGATCGACGGCCGGGCCGCCTTCAGCCGCATCGCCGCCGTCCTCGGCGTCACGGACCAGACGGTGATCCGCCGCTACCGCAGGCTGCGCGGCGCGGGACTGCTGCGGGTGCTCGGTCTGCCCGAGGGCGAGCGCGTGGGCCTGTACGAATCGCGGCTGCGCATCCAGTGCGTCCCGGGGGCGGCCGTCGACATCGCCGAGGCGCTGGCGCGCCGCCCGGACACGGGATGGGTCAAGATCTACTCGGGCGGCACCGAGGTGGGCTGCCTCGTCAGCTCGCGCACGCGCGAGGACCACGAAGCCCTCCTGCTGCGGAAGCTGCCGCGCACCCGGCAGGTCACGGGCGTCACGGCGCAGACCATGTTGCACGAGTACACCGGCGGCACGGACCGCTGGTTCGGCAAGGACGGGCTGACCGCGGAGCAGGTCGCGGCGCTGGACCCGGCGCCGGGCGGCGCGCGGCGCGCGGACGCGGACGCCGACGAGGACGAGGACGACGTCATCAGGCTCGAGGACGCCGACCACGCGATGCTGGCCGTGCTCGCCCGGGACGGCCGGGCGGGCTATCCCGAGCTCGCGGCGGCGGCCGGCCGCTCGGAGTCGACGGTCCGGCGCCGCATCGAGTACCTGCGGGGGAAGGGCGCGATCTCCTTCGATGTCGAGATCCACTCCGTCCACCTCGGCTACCCGATCGAGGCCGGGATCTCCGCGACGGTCGCGCCGAGCGAGCTGGCGGCGGTGGGGCGGACGCTCGCCCGCCACCCCCAGGTGCCGTTCGCCGCGGCGGTGACCGGTGCGGCCAACCTCGCCGCGACGGTGCTCTGCCGCGATCAGCGCGATCTGTACCGGTACATGACCGAGGGCATCGGCGCGCTGACGGCCGTGCACCTCCTGGAGGTCCTCCCGGTGCTCCGGCAGGTCAAGAGGGCGGGGCTGCTGAGCGACGGCAACAGGCTCTTCGACGCCCCGTGAGGCCGCGCCTCGTGGGGCGGACGTCCCCTGCGAGGTGCTGCCGACGGTCCCGGTCCAGGGGTAGACCGGGACCGCCGGGGGGTGTCCGAGGGGAGCGGATCACCCGAACGGAACGCGCAGGGCCGATGAGGAGGGTCTCGTCCCTGGTGTTCGCCACCTTGGCACCCGGGCGCTCACCGTCGTGAGCGCTGCAGGCCCAGGTGCCACACGTAGTAAATATATTTACTGCCCGGTAAGCAAGGGTATGAAAATTTTCATTCGAGCCGGAGCCCGGTCCGGACGTGAAAGTCCCGGTATGGATGCGGGTCGGCGGCCCCGCGGGACACGGATCGCAGGGGGTCGTCAGTCGTCGAGGAAGAAGTCGTGCTGCTCCGCCGCCTGCTCGTACTTCTCCAGCCGCGTCTGCGTGCGCTCGGGATCGGCGTCGGCCATGGCCTGGAGGATCGCCGCGGACAGCACCCCCGGCGCCGCGTACGAGTCGAAGACCAGGCGCGAGCCGGTGCCGGCGGTCAGCGCCACGTCGGCCTCCTCCACCAGCGGCCCCAGGCTCGCGTCCGTGATCAGCGCGACGCGCAGCCCCGTGCTGCGGGCGGCGCGCATCGCCGCGAGCATCTCCTTGGAGTGCCGCGGCATCGCGAACGCCAGCACCCACGTGCCGCCCGCCTCGCGCGACTGGAGCAGGGCGTCGTAGGCGACGCTGCCGCCGCGCGACACCAGGCGCACGTCCGGGTGGATCCGCTTCGCCGCGTACGCGAAGTACTCCGCCAGCGAGACGGAGATCCGCAGGCCGAGGATGGTCAGCGGGACCGACCGGGCGAGCTCGCCGCCGATCTCGAGGATCCGGTCGGTGTCCGTGAACGCGCGGCGCAGGCCCTCCAGGTTCTCGATCTCGGCGTCGACCGCCGCCTGCAGTTCGTTGCGGCGGTCCTCCTCCCGCGCGCCCGGGGAGCCGGCGACCGCGCTCAGGGCGATCGGCTGCAGGGCCTCCCGGAGCGCGGGATATCCGCTGAAGCCCAGGGAGACGGCGAAGCGGGTCACCGACGGCTGGCTCACGCCCACGCGGTCCGCGAGATCGGTGATCGACAGGAACGCGGCCTCGGTGAGGTGGTCGGTGATGTACTGCGCGATGCGCCGCTGCCCGGGGGACAGCCGGTGGCCGCCGAAGAGGGCGCGGACCTTCTCCGTGGGAAGGGGCTCCGGGGCGCGGGTCCGCTGCCCGGGCCCGCCCGGCTTTCCCGGTGTGATCGCGGACGCCTGAGCGCGTGCCTGCTGCCCTGATGGCACCGGTGTGCCTCCTTCCCGTCCCACGGCGCTCAACATAGCTCAAGCGCCGTGGGGGCGGGCGGGGCCGTCAGCGGGAGCCGAACCTCACGCTGGCGAAGCGGAGGCTGTGCGGCGCGTCCTTGCCGGGGGAGAGGCGGAGCGCCCCCTTCTTGCAGGTCCTGTCGGTGAAGAGGGTCGCCGGGACGGCCGTGCCGTTGTGCGCACCGCGGGCCTCGTCGCTCATCGTCAGGCACCGGCCGTCGGGCGGGTTCTGGACGTAGAACGGGGCGCCTTTGGGTCCCGTCCAGGAGAACCATCCCTTGGCGGCGAACGCCGCCCCCGTGGGCACGGCCAGGGCGAGAGCGCATCCGGCGAGGGCGACGAGCGCGGGGCGGATGAAGCGCATCACTGATCCTTCCATTCGATTGCAGAGGAATGCACAGGAAATGCACGAAATGTCTTCACCCAGTGAACGACGCCGGGCGCCGATCGACACGCACGGTTCCGGCGGCGCCCGTGAGGCCGCCCCGGGATCACGGCAGGAGCTGGAACGTCTCGGAGAAGACGCGGACGCCGTAGGCGCACAGGCCGATCGCGCCGAGGAACGCGCCCGTCGCCGCCGCCGGCCCGCCGCGTCTGCGCCGGGCGACGGCCGCCGCGCCGCCGAGGAGCGCCCCCGCCGCGGGCGCTCCCACGATGACGGCGCCGAACCGGGCCGATCCGGCGCCGGTCCCGGGGTGCCGGACGGACTGCAGCTCCAGCACCCAGAGCCCGATGGCGGGCGTCAGGAAGAGCAGCGTGAGCACCAGCATGGCCACCACGTACGGGGCCCGGTCCTCCGCCCCGGCCTCCGCAGGTCCCTCGTGAGCATCCGTCATGACGTCAACCTTGGGCAGGGACGTCGCGGGAGCGCATCCGTGCTCGTACTCAGTTGCGAACGCGCGCAGCGGGGCTCAGGTGCTCAGGTCGTCGTCGTGCCGGACGACGCACAGCCCCCAGATGACGAAGGCGCACAGCGCGATGACCACGAGTGACCACAGCGGGTAGTACGGGATGGACAGGAAGTTGACGATCAGCAGCAGCGCCGCGATGATCACGCCGAGAATCCTGGCCCACAGGCTCACCTTGAACAGCCCGACGCCCACCATGAGCGCCGCGACGCCGAGGAGCAGGTGGATCCAGCCCCAGCCCGCCAGGCTGAATTTGAAGACGTAGTCCGGTGTGGTGACGAAGACGTCGTCATGGACGATGGCCATGATCCCCCGGAAGAGATCGACGAAGCCCGCGATCAGCATCATGACGGCCGCGAACAAGGTCAGACCACTGGCGGCGGCCTGAGATCCCTTCGAGCGTGGATCGAAGGTGGATGACATGGGACGACCTCCCTCGTCCGGGATGACGGCCCGTGCGGTGGCGGACCCTCGATTCCATGGTTTCCCTTCCCCTCGCCGCTGTCCATGCGAACGGGCCCCGCCCCGCCGGGCGCGGATTCCCCCTGGTCAGCCCACCTGCGAAAGTCATGTAATATTCATGTCGCGCGCCGCTAGCTCAGTTGGTTAGAGCAGCTGACTCTTAATCAGCGGGTCCGGGGTTCGAGTCCCTGGCGGCGCACAGTGAAATCCCCCGCCGAATCACCGGCGGGGGATTTCTTTTACCTGCGCTCGTCACGGAATGCGCTCCCCGGGGCGCTTTCCGTGACGATTGCGCAATTCGACACCCGCCGGGCGCCCGCCCACGATGGAAAGGTGCCCTCACGAGACGAAGGCGCGACCCTCCGCCTCGCCCTGCTCGGCGGATTCCGTCTGGCCGCGGGCGACGGCCCCGTGCACATCCCCGCGGGATCCGAGCGCCTCGTGGCCTACGTGGCCCTGCGCCCCGGCGCGGTGGCCCGCAGCGCTGTCGCGGAGAACCTGTGGCCCGACGTCTGCGGGCCCCGCGCGCACGCGGCCCTGCGGTCGGCCCTCAACCGCCTCCGCGGCGCGGGCTGCTGCCGGGTCCTCGCCATCGGCTCCGCGGAACTCGCCCTCGCCGAAGGCGTCGCGGTCGACCTCCACGGGCTCCGCTCCCTCGCCCGGGACGTCCTGGACGAGGCGGAGCACCCCGGTGCACCCGGCCTCGGCACCCGGGAGATCGAGGGCCTCTCCCAGGACCTGCTGCCCGGCTGGTGCGACGAGTGGGCCCTGCGCGAAGCGGAGGAGTGGCGGCAACTCCGGCTGCACGCCCTCGAGGCGCTCGCGCACCGCTTCGCCGGGGCGCGGCGCTTCGCCCACGCCGTGGCGGCCGCCGGGGCGGCCGTCCGCGCCGACCCCCTGCGGGAGAGCGCCCGCGCCGCCCTGATCACCGCCCACCTGGCCGAGGGCAACCAGTCCGAGGCGCTCCGCGAGTTCGGGCAGTACCGGGCGCTCCTGCGGAGCGAGCTCGGTCTGAACCCGACGCCGGGGCTGCTCGGCCTCGTGGCCGGCCTGCACCCGGCCGCACCCGCCGTCGACGGGCACCAACGCCGCCGTCACGTCACGGTGACGGCACGCCGCCCATGATGGACGGAACGACGGAATGCGCTCACCCCATGGGCTACGTCATCAAGCACCCCAAGGACAAGGTCGTACCCCGGAAGGCTCCGTTCCTGGTCCGGCCGCGGCGCTCCGTGCGGCACGCGGCCGACGTCGTCGGCCGCTGCGAACGCACCCTGCGGGTCCGGCTGGCCGCCCGCGGCAAGGTCGCACCGCCCCAGCGGTGGCGGATGCGGCGCTCACTCCTGCAGCGGCTCTCCTACGCGGCCGTTCCGCTCCTCCTCGCCTGGGTCGGCTTCGGCATCTACGCCCTCGTGGCCGGCGCCTCCTCCCCGGTGGAGCGGTGGTGCCGGGCCAGGGGCGACGGCTGTGCGGTGGTCTACGGGTTCCTGGCCCCGTTCCTGAGCCTCGGTCTGGCCACCTTCTGCTTCCTGGTTCTGACGTACACCTCGGTGCGCAGACCCCTGACCCGGGCGGCCGGGAAGGACCCGCGCAGCATCGTGCCGACGGCCGGGCCGGTCGTCGGCGACGTGGTCGGGCGGAGGGAGATGTGCCTGATCATCGCCCGGGGGCTGCGCGACCGGCGCACCCGGCGGCCGTACCTGCTGGTCGGCGGTGTGGGGGCGGGGAAGACGTCGGTCCTCGTCCAGCTCACGCGGATCCTCGCCGAGAAGGGCGCCGTGCCCGTCCCGGTCAGGCTGCGTGACGCCGACATGAACGGCGGCCGGCTCGACTTCCGCGACGTGGCGATGAAGCGCTTCAGCGAGGTGGTCGACCGCGACGTGCTCTCCGCGCGGCACAGCGAACGGGTCTGGCGCCAGCTGTGCATGGACGACAAGGCCGTCGTCCTCGCCGACGGCCTGGAGGAGACGTTCTCCGCCGGTGACGACCAGAAGGAGCGGGACGTGGTCATCCGCCGGGCGATCGAGCGGGCGGCCGAGCAGAAGCTCCCGCTGGTGATCGCCTCCCGGCCCCACGCGCCGCTGGAGCACACCCGGGCCGCGACCGTCGACCTGGAGCCGCTGAGCGAGGAGGCGGCGCTCGAATACCTGCAAGAGGGCCACCCGGATCTGGACGCGCACCGCATGGACTGGATCGTCGAGACGGCGGCCGTGGCCGACTCCCCGCTGTACCTGCAGATCGCGCGCGAGCTGCGCGAACACCACCTCCTGGAACATCTGACCGGTGCCAAGCGCTGGGCGGAGCTGGACACCCGCAAGAGCGACCGGACGGCCCTGCAGAAGCGCCTGCTCGACGCGTGGCGCAGCGCGCTGACCGCCGGGCGGATCCACGGCGAAATCGCGCTGGACCCCGGACAGCGCCGGATGATCATCGAGGTCATCTCCGCGCTCGCCGCGATCGGGCTGCTGCACGACCAGCTGGAGGTCCGGATCAGCGATCTGCGGAAGGAGCCCCACCGGGACGTCCGGGAAAGGCTCCTGCAGCGGCTCGGCGAGGAGTGCTGCGAAGAGACCGGCGCGACCCGGCAACGCGCGCTCCTGGCGCTGTGCGCCACGCAGGGGGAGCAGCTGGGCCTGGTCGAGACGCGAGGGGAGAGGATCCGCTTCCAGCACAGCATCCTCCAGGCGTACCTCGGCTCCCGCTACCTCGGGGCCAGGAATTACGGCCTGCTGCCCGCGGCCCTCAAGGAGCCCGGCCCGGGCCGGGAGCTCCTCATCGGGCTGACCCTGAACTCCCGCTGCCCCGGCGCGGCCGGACAGAGCACCGTGGTCCGCCATCTCCTCGAAGCGGCGAAGGACCGCAAGGACGCCAAGGCCCTCGACATGTACGCCACCGCCCTGGAAATCGACCGGATCGCAGGAGCCGGCGACCACGCGCGCATCGCCGAGACGCTCGCCCGCCGCTGGACCGCCTTCACCGCGGCCGACCGCAGGACGATCGAGGAGGCGAAGGGACGGCTCGTGCACCGCTTCGGCGAGGTCCTGCGGGCGATCGGCGCGGCGGAGGCCGACGAGCACGATCCCGCCCACGGCGCGTCCCCGGCCTACGCCTCGTTCTTCGAGATCGCCACCGCCGAGCCCTCCTACCCGCTCCAGCTGGCCGTCGCGCAGGAGATGGGCGCCGGCGGCGACCGGGCCTTCGAGACCCTGCGCACCATGTTCCCCCTGCCCAAGCCGGGCGCGCCGGCGCGGGACGACCCCTGGGTGCAATACGAGACGGCGTTCCGCGAGCAACTGCAGACCGAGCACCGGACCCGGGAGATCTTCCTCGGGCTGCGGCCCGGTGACGAGCAGTACGCGGAGTACGAGAAGAGGGTCAAGGGGGCGGGCGAACAGCGGCTGCGGATCTGGCGGCGGTTCGTCATGAGGGCCTGGCTCGTCCCGATGGTGGTCGGCTCGGTGAGCGAGAAGCACAGGGAGCAGGCGAAGGAGCGGCTCGGCCTCTGGCTCGCGCACCTGGAGCCCCGGCACACCCGTCCGCACGGCGCGGACCTGCCGCTCTCGCTGGAGATCGCCCTCGCCCAGGGGTTCAAGAGCGCGGCCAACCGCAGGGAACGGCACCCGCAGACCAACGAGGAGGCCCGCAGGTTCCTCGTCACCCAGGCGGAGAACATGCTGGCCCACGCCCGCTACTGGTACGCGCAGATGACCCTCATCCACGCCCTGTGCCTGTGGGAGCTGCCGGACCGCATGGGACTCTCCCCGCAGGACGGCTCCGGCGGGTCCCGCCCGGCGAGGAGGGAGGACCCCACCCAAGTGGTGCGGCGCTGGCTGGCCCTGGCCGGCAGCAACCAGGACCCGCGCGCCCTGCACCCCGGTGACCGGACCCGCAAGGGCGACCGGCTGCACCCCTTCGTCGCCGAAGCCGCCGGCCTCGCGGTGCTCGCCCTGGAGAGCGGACACCCGGAGCGGTTCGTGTGGATCGACGAGATCGGGGCCGCGAGCAAGGTCGGTTCCTCCGCCGCCGATCCCGGGGCCTACCGCAAGCACAGCCTCTGGATTCCGCCGTCGGCGGGCTGGAGCACCCTCCATCCGCGCGCCCAGCAGCTCCTGGCCGACGTCTTCCTGCTGCGCAACCTCACCGAACGGGACGGCCAGCAGCCGGCCGAGCTGGAGGAGCGCCTGGAGCGTGCGGACCGCACCGTCCTGCCCCCGTGCTTCGTCAAGGACCGCCACCCGCTGTGCCCCCGGCGGACCGTGGGCACGGCCGGGGAAGCGCCGCCCGGCAGCACCTGCCTGCGCGACTGCCCCTTCGAACTGTGCCCCTACCCCGCCATGGGCGCGCAGCCGCGGGCCGAGGTGCGGGAGATCTTCTGCCGGCAGCAGCAGGCGCTCCTGCGTCGCTACCGCTGGTGGAGCTGGATCAATCCGTGGGCCTGGGTGCGGCGCAAGAGGGCGCCGTGGCAGGGCATGACGGCACGCGAACTGCGCACGTTCTGGGAGGACATGGCGGACCGGTCACGGACGCCGTCCTGCTGACCCCGGCCCGTGCCCTCGGCGGCCCCCGCCCCGCGGGCCGCGCCTCAGTCCCGCTCCGGCGCGCGCAGCACGAGCAGGGCCAGGTCGTCGTGGCCGTCGCTGGGGCGGGCCTCGGCCACGGCCCGGCCGAGGACGTCGAGCGGGGATCCCGCGTGGGCCGACGCGACGGCGGCGATCGCGCACAGCCCCTGGTCCAGCCCGTGGCCGGGGTGCTCCACCAGGCCGTCGGTGAACATCAGCACGGTGGCCCCCGCGGGCAGCACGTACCGGTGGTCGTGGCGGGCGAAGCGGGCGTCCACCCCGATCGGCACGTCCGGCTCGGCGTCGAGGAAGCGCGTGCCGCCGTCCGCGGTCACCACCAGCGGCGGGGGGTGACCCGCGCTGCTCCAGACCAGGGACCAGCCGTCCGCGCAGGGTGCCAGGCGCACCAGGCACGCCGTCGCCATCGTGGGCTCGGCGACCGCCTCGAGCGTACGGTCCAGTCGGCTGAGCAGTTCGCTCGGGAGCGCGTCCGAGTCGAAGGCCAGGGCGCGCAGCATGTTGCGGATCTGGGCCATGGCGGCGGCGGCGCGCACGTCGTGGCCGAGCACGTCCCCGACGATCACCACGCGG
This sequence comes from Streptomyces sp. URMC 124, assembly GCF_051386455.1. Lineage (NCBI taxonomy): Bacteria > Bacillati > Actinomycetota > Actinomycetes > Kitasatosporales > Streptomycetaceae > Streptomyces > Streptomyces sp. URMC 124. The sequence goes on along the minus strand of NZ_JBPQTS010000057.1, from coordinate 14,354 downwards.
GTGTCGTCGGGCAGCACCAGGGCGTCGTACCAGTCGCCGCCGAGGAGGGCGGGGTCCGCGGCCGGCTGGTACGTCGCCCAGGCGTCGAAGGGGGAGAGGTCCGGCAGGCTCGGCAGGAGCAGCCGCTGGAACTGCTCCGCGCCGGCGCGCACGCGCCCGTAGAGCCGGGCGTTCTCGATGGCGACGCCGGCGGCGCCCGCCAGCGCGACCACCACGGACTCGTCGTCGGCGTCGAAGGAGCCGCCCTGCCGGTCGGCGAGGTAGAGGTTGCCGTAGACCTTGCCGCGCACGGTGATGGCGACGCCGAGCAGCGAGCGCATCGGGGGGTGCCCCGGCGGGAACTGGGCGGCCTGGGGGTGGTCGGCGATGGCGTCCACGCGCAGGGGGCGGGGGTCGGTGATGAGCAGCCCGAGCAGTCCCTCGCCGTGGGGGAGGGCCACGCCCGTCAAGCGGTCCTCCTCCTCGCCGTGCAGGCCGACGGGGATGAACTCGGCGAGTCCGGTGCCCTCCTCGTCGAGCACGCCGAGGGCCCCGTAGCGCGCCCCGACCAGTTCCATCGCGGTCGCGACGATGCGGCGGAGCACCACGGGGAGCTCCAGCTCCCCGCTGATCGTCAGTATCGCCTCCAGTAAGCCCCGCATCCGCTCCTGGGCCCGGGCGAACTCGGCCAGTTGCCCGCCGAGCCGGTCGAGGTCCGCGTCGAGGCCCGGCCTCCGGCGCGGGAGGCCGTGCGGGGGACGGTCGTCATGATCTGTCTCACTGGCTGCCACCGGCCACAGGCTAGTGACTCGGCGTCCCCTGCGGGGCGAATACCCGCATGTCAGCACCGGGCCCGGCAGGGCGTTCCCGGCGGGCCCGCGACGGGCGTCGGCGGAGGTCAGCGGGCCCGGCCGACCTTCACAGGGCCGCGACGGTCTCCTGGTGGGCGTAGCTGAAACCGTCCTCGTCGAAGTAGAAGACCGTGACCTTCACCCGGTCGCCCTTGGCGAAGTGCGAGCCGGTGGCGGGGCGCAGCGTGACGCGGGCGGCGTGGTCGGCGTAGTCGCAGACGAGCTTGTCCGCCTTGATCGTGCCGGCGGCGATCGACTGGTCGTGCCCCGTCCCGCCGGTCTTCGCCGCGTTGGCCACGAGCTGGTGCTTCATGCCGGTGTCGCAGGAGTAGGTGACGTTCACCTGCAGCCCGGGCTCCTGCAGCGCGACCTTGCCGATCGCCAGGACGTTGGCCTTGGCGGCCGCGGACGGAGCGGTGGCGAGGGCGCCCGCGCCGACCAGGAGCGCGACGGCCGCGGCGCCGCCGAGGCGGCGCGCGGAACGGGACGACTTCATCGAAAGATTCCTTCCCCCGGAACGTCCCCGGGCCCCGACCGGGCCGCCCGTCGGGACAGTTGTTCGTACGAGGTCACGGATCCTACGTGATCATCTCCACCCGCAGGGGTGGAATTCAGGCCATGTCGGCACGGGGAACGGCTGATCGCCGGTGAGCCGTCGGTCCGCTGCGCCTTCCGCTGCCGGACGAGGAGATTCCGCATCATCTTCCGGACGGGCCGTGACGTACGCCGGGCCGTGTCGTTCTTCACGGCGGGTGCACGTAATACCGTCGGGCCGTGCGGCCCGGCCGTCACAGAGCCAGCATCGCCGCGACCGCCGAACGCCAGTCCTCGCCCGGGCGCTCCACCAGCTCCTCGGCCAGGGCCTCCGCGCGGTAGCGGTGGCGGTGCAGGAGGCCGGGGGCCCGCTCGGGGGAGGCCACGACCCCACCGGGGCTTCCCAGCAGGCGGACGAGCTCGGTGGCGAACTCCTCCCAGCCCACGTGCCCGCCGATCGCGTTCACCGTGCCCTGAGCAGGCCGCTCCGCACACGTGACCAGGACCCGGGCCAGAGCCGCGGCGTGGATCCACGGGACGCCCGACCACGGATCGCCGGAGGCCGGAACGGCGCCCGCCGCGGGCAGGACCACCGGCCGGCCGGCGCGGGCGGCCTGGAAGAGGGCGCCGGGCGCCCCCCAGCGCAGCTGGTCGCGCAGCCTCGGGTGCGGACCCCAGACGATCGGGGCGCGGACCACGGCCGCCCCGCCCCGCCCGGCCGTGCCCGCGGCCTCCCACAGCATCCGCTCGCAGTCGAGCTTGGCCCGCCCGTACGCCGTGAGCGGCTCCTCCGGCGGGGTGTCCTCGGCGACGTCCGTCACCGACGGCCGCCCGTACGCGTCCACGCTGCTGACGAAGACGAACGCACCGCGCCGCCAGCCCTCCAGCAGCACGCGCATCGCCGCCACGTCCACCTCAGGAGAGGTGAAGGTGCAGGCCGCGTGGATGACCGAGTCCACTCCGCCGGCGAGCGCCGCACGCAGGCTGTCCGCGTCGGCCAGATCGCCTTCGGCCACCTCGACCCCGTCGGCCGCCACCAAGTGGGCCGACTCGGGCCGCACCAGCGCCCGCACCGGGCGCCCCCGGGCGGCCAGCTCCCGCAGGACGAACGCCCCGACCCCGCCGGTGCCGCCCGTGACCAGCACCGTGCCCGCCCGCGCGGACGGCGTGCGGGCTCCGGCGGTACGGGCCGCCGGGCTGCGGCGCGCGCGGGCCCGCTCGTCCAGCAGCGCCCCCAGCGCTTGCGGCGTGCGCTGCTCCAGGACGTCGAGCCCCGTCAGCGGCACCCGCAGCCGCTCGCGCAGGCGCTCGGCGACCCGTACCGCGAGGAGGGAGTGACCGCCGAGGAGGAAGAAGTCGCCGTCGGGGGCGGGCCGTTCGCCGAGCAGCTCGCCGAAGACCGCCGCAACGGCCTCGGCGGAGCCGCCGGGTTCCTGCTCGCGCGAGGGCTGCGGCTTCTGGCGGTCCTGCGGCTTTTGCCGGTCCTGCGGCCCCTGCGGGTTCTCCGGCTCCGACGGGTCCTGCGGCTTCTGCGCTTCCTGCGGGCTCTCCGGCTCCTGCGAGGCCGGGATCCGCGGCCCCTGGGAAGTCTCCCGCAGCGGGCGCCTGCGGCCCGTCGCCAGCGCTTCCAGCACGTCCGCGAAGCCCTCCACGAGCCCGCGGGCGGCGCCCTCGTCGATGCGGCCGCGGTCGAAGCGCACCAGGCAGCGCGGCCCGGCGGCGTCCGCGCCCTCCTCCACGCCCTCCAGGTAGAGGCCGAGGCCGAACTTGACCCCGTCCAGCTCGACGTCGACCGGCTCGCACCGCGCTCCGGCCAGCCGCAGCTGCGGGGGCCGGCTCAGGACGTCCGCGGTGACGCCCACCAGGGGGTTGCCTCCGCCGTCGCGGGCCGCGGCGCCCAAGCGCTCGACCATCAGGTCGAACGGGACGTGGCGGTGGTGCTGGGCCTCCAGCAGCGCGTCCCTCACCCGGGGCAGCAGCGCCGCGGCGTCCCCGGCCCCGGACAGGCGGGGCCGGATCGGGAGCGTGTTGACGCACAGGCCCACCAGATCGCGTGCCCCGGCCGTGTCCCGGTGGCTGCTGGCGCACCCGAGGACGAGGTCCTCCTCGCCGGTCGCCTCCCGCAGCGCCGCGAACGCGGCCGAGAGCACGACGGTGAACAGCGTCGCGCGCTGCGCGCGGCCCGCCGCCCGCAGGCCGTCGGCGGTCCCGGGCGGCAGCGCCACCGACAGGGTGCGTGCCTCGCCCCGGCCGCCGGTCTCCGCCGCGGCCGGGGGAAGCGGCACCGGGCGGGCGCCGGCGAGCCGTTCCGTCCAGTACGCCAGGCCCGCGTCGAGCGCGTCCGACCCGGCCCGTTCCCGCCGGGCGAAGTCCGCGTACCGCGGCGCGGGGTGCTCCGGCTCCCCGTCGCGCCCCTCCAGCTCCGCGCGGTAGCGGTCGCCGAGCTCGCGGGCGATCACGTCCAGGGAGCCGCCGTCGACGGCTATGTGATGGAACGTCAGCAGTAGCGTGTGGTCGTCCGGGGCGTGCCGGACGTGCAGGGCCCGCAGGACGGGGCCGGCCGTCAGGTCGAACCGGCGGGCCGCCTCTACGTCGAGGAGCCTCCGCGCGGCGTCCGCGTCCGCGTCCACGGTCCGCACCGGCACCTGCCGCACCGCCGTCACCTCCTGGTACGGCTCGCCGCCGGCGGTCTGCCCGTAGCGGGTGCGCAGCACCTCGTGGCGGCGCACCAGCCCCGTCAGCGCCCGGCCGAAGGCGTCCGCGTCGAACGGGCCGTGCACCCGGGTCGCGAACGGCACGTTGTAGACGGCGCCGCCCCGGCCGAGGCGCTCCATGAGCCACATCCGGTGCTGTGCGTGGGACAGTGGCGCGCGACCCTCCCCGGCGTCCGCGGCAGCGGGCGCCGGGCGCCCCTGCCGTGCACGGGCGTCCGCGCTGCGGCGCCGGGCCAGCCGCAGCAGCGCCTCCTGCCGGGAGGCCTGCGAAGAAACCGGGGACTCCGAAGCCGTACCGCTCACCGGGACGCCCCGTTCTCCCCGGCGTTCGCCGCGGCCTCCGGCTCCGTGCCGTACATCTCCACCAGTGCCTCCTCGATGAGTGCGGCCTGACCGGCCACGGTGGGCGCTGAGAAGAACGCGGCCAGCGTCAGCTCCACGCCCAGGTCCTCGCGCAGGTCGTCGACGACGCCCAGCGCGAGCAGCGAATGCCCGCCCAGGTCGAGGAAGTCGGCGTCCGGCGCGTCGATTGCGCACTCCAGCGCGCGGCCCCACGCGTCGGCCACCGCCCGCTGGACGGGCGTCAGCTCCTGCCGTACCGGAGCGCCGTGCTCCGCGGCGCCCTGCGCGAGGCCGGGCAGCGGCCGCCCGGCGAGGGCCCGGCGGTCCACCTTGCCGTTGGCCGTCAGCGGCAGCGCGTCCACCACGGACCACGCGTTGGGCAGCAGGTGCGCGGGCAGCCGCCCGGCCAGGTGCGCCCGCAGGGCCGCGACGGCGGGCTGCCCGTCGCCGCCGGGCACGACGAACGCCACGAGCCGGGCGTCGTCGGAGCCGGGGCGCACGACGGCGACGGCGGCGTCCGCCACGCGCGGGTGGTCACGCAGGGCGTGCTCGATCTCACCGGGCTCGATCCGGAAACCCCGGACCTTGACCTGGTCGTCGGTGCGGCCGTGGAAGTCCAGCGTCCCGTCGGGCCGGGCCGACACGACGTCGCCCGTGCGGTAGATCCGCCCCGCCGCGGGATGGTCCACGAAGCGCTCCGCGGTCAGCGCGGGCTGCCCGACATAGCCCGCGGCCAGGCGCGGCCCGCCGATCCACAGCTCGCCGCGGGTGCCCGCGGGCACGGCGTCGCCGCGCTCGTCCAGGACGTGCGCCGTCGCCCCCGCCAGCGGGCGCCCGATCGGCGGCGGGGCGTCGCAGTCGGCGTCCCGCACGCGGTGGCCGGTGGCGAAGCTCGTCGTCTCGGTCGGCCCGTAGCCGTTGACCAGCTCCAGCCAGGGGTGCGCCCGCAGGACGGCCCGCGCGTGCTGCGCCGACAGCGCCTCGCCGCCCACGATCACCGAGCGCAGCACGGCGAAGACCGGCGAGCGGCGCGCGGCCAGGTGGTGGAAGAGCGCGGTGGTCAGGAACGCCACGGTGGCGCCCAGCCGTTCCACGTCCCGCGTCAGGCTCTCCAGCGACTGCCGGCCCGCCGTGGAGACGGCCACGGCGGCGCCGTTGGCCAGGGCCACCCACGTCTCGAACGGCGAACCGTCGAAGGTCAGCGCCGAGTGGAGCAGGACCCGGTCCCGCCGGCCCACCGTCAGGTAGTCCGGGTCGGCCGTCAGCTCCGCCACGCCCCGGTGCGTGACGGCGACGCCCTTCGGGCGGCCCGTCGAGCCCGAGGTGTACATCACGTACGCGGTCGCGCCGGGGTCGTACGCGGCCGGCTCCGGCAGGTCGTCCTCGGCGTGCTCCGTGGCGCAGCTCCCGGCGAGCCCGCCCGCGGTCAGGACCAGTGCCCGCACGGGCGGCACGCCCGCCGCCTCCAGCAGATCCTTCTCGCCGACGACCAGGCCGACGCCGGCGTCGGCGATCATCGCCTCGGTACGGGGGCGCGGGTACGCCGCGTCCAGCGGCACGTAGTGGCCGCCCGCCCACCAGACCGCGAGCTGCGCCACGACGACGCCCACCGAGTGCGGCAGCAGCAGCCCCACCGCCGTTCCCGCTCCGACGCCGCGCAGCCGCAGCGCACCGGCCAGCCGCCGGGCGGCCGCGGTCAGCTCCCCGTAGGTGAGGGTGAGTTCACCGTCGGTCACGGCGAGGGCGGAGGGATCCGCGGCGGCGTACGCGAGAACGCGCCCGAGGACGCCGCCGGCGGCGCCGGGGGCCGCCGCTGAGGGCGAGCCCGGCGGACGGGGGCTCGCGAGCGCGGCCGGAACGCCGGCGGCGTGGTCCGGCGTGGCGCCCGGGGCTGTGGGGACCCCCGTGTCCGGGGCCGGGCTTGCCGTTGTGGGTGTGTTCTGCCGGGTGAGCTCGGTCAGGGCTGCCGTAGTGCCGGCCGGCGCTACGGCCGGGGCCGTCCCCGTGGTCTTCTCCCGGCGGGAGTCCACCAGTGCCGCCAGGGCGCGCAGGTCGGGCCGGCGCAGGAGTTGCGGGGCCCGGAGACGGACCGCGAAGCGTTCCTCCAGGCCGGTCAGGAGCCGGGCCGCCGTCAGCGAATCGCCGCCGGAGGCGAGGAAGTTGTCGCCCGGGCCTATTTCCGGGCGGCCGAGGATGCCGCGGACCAGCTCGACGACGATCCGCTCCGTGTCCGTACCGGCGGCCGTCCCGTCCGGCGATGCTGCCGCCGGAGCCCCGCCGGCCAGCAGCGCCGCGCGGTCCACCTTGCCGTTGGCGTCGAGCGGGAACGTCTCCACGTAGCGCAGCGCCGACGGCACCGCCTGCTCGGGCAGCCGGCCGCGGACCGCTTCCAGCAGTTCCGCCGCCGGCAGGGCCCCGGCACCGGGTGCGAGCCGGACGAACGCGATCAGCCGGGCGTCGCCCCCGGTGGAGGTCTCGGCCGCGACGACGGCGCGCAGGACGCGTGGGTCGTCCTCGAACGCGGCCTCGGTCTCGGCGGGTTCGATCCGCGCGCCGCGCACCTTGACCTGGTCGTCCAGGCGGCCGAGGAACTCCAGCACGCCGTCGGGCCGCATCAGCACCCGGTCCCCGGTGCGGTAGACGCGGTCGGTCCCGGTCACCTCCGGCGGCGGGGCGACGAAGCGGCGCGCGGTCAGGGCCTCGTCGAGGTATCCGGTCGCGAGGCCCGCGCCGCCGATCCGCAGCTCGCCCGCCTCGCCGCGCGGCACGACGTGCCCCTCGGGGTCCGTGACGCACACGACGGTGCCGTCGATGGGCGTGCCGATGGGCGGCGGGGCGCCGGGGGAGCCGGAGTCCCCGTCCGCCTCCAGGGCGTGCGCGGTCGCCACGACCGTGGCCTCGGCGGGCCCGTAGGCGTTGTCCACGCGCGCGGTGACGTCCGGGCCGGGCCGGCGGCGCAGCCGGTCGCCGCCGATGCTGAGGTGGCGCAGCGCGGGAAGGTCCGGCCAGGGGCGTTCGAGGACGATCTCCGCCAGGGGGGTGGGCAGGATGGCCACGCTCACGCCCGCCCGCCGCCACCAGGTGGTGAGGAGCTCGGGGTCCCAGCGGACGTCGTCGGGGGGCACGGTGAGCGCCGCGCCGGAGGTCAGGGCGGCCCACAGCTCCAGCACGTGGGGGTCGAAGGAGACGCCGATCATCAGGCTGTGCCGGTCGCCCGCGCGGGCGCCGCTCCGCTCGGCGTACCAGCGCAGGCGGGCGGCGAGCGCGGTGGAGGACACCGCGACGGCCTTGGGCGTTCCGGTCGACCCGGAGGTGAGCACCGCGTAGAAGGTGCCGCCGGGAACGGCGGGGCGGCCCGTGGGGTCGGGAACGGCGGCGGGGAACGCCGCGAGGGGCTCCCCGTGCGCGTTGGCGCCGGCCGAGGGCAGCGGGAGAGCCAGCCGCTCGGCGTCGTCGTACGCCGCGGGCAGCGCACCGGGCGCGCCGATCAGGCAGGTGACGCGGAGGCCGTCCGCGACGGCGGCCAGCCGCCGTTCGCCGGGGCGCGGCCCGAGCGGGAGGTAGACGGCCCCGAGCCGGGCGACGGCGACGGCGGTGGCGACGAGGGCGGCGGAGCGGTCGAGGCAGACGCCGACGAGGTCGCCGGGGCGCACGCGCTCGCGCAGCACGTCGGCCGTCCGGTCGGCGAGGGCGTCGAGTTCGGCGTAGGTCCAGGACAGCTCGCCGTCCTCGACGGCGGGCGCGTCCGGGTCCCGGGAGACCTGCTCGGCGTACCGGGCCAGGACGTCGTCCCAGCCGTGCGCGGTGGCGGTGCCTCCGTGGGCGACGGACAGGGTGACGGCGGGGGTGGTGACAGGTGATGAAGTCATGATTCCTCCGTGATGACGTCGGAAGGGATCGGAAGGGATCGGAAGGGAGCAAAAGGGGAAGGGGGAGGCGCGCAAGCGGTCAGCCCAGCCCCATGGCCCGGGCGACGATCACCTTCTGGATCTCGGAGGTCCCCTCGATGATCGTCATCATCCGGACGTACCGGTACAGGAATTCCAGCGGGTGCCCCCGCACCCAGCCCGTCGCCCCGTGCACCTGCAGCGACCGGTCCACGACCCGCACGGCGGTCTCGGAGGACGTCAGCTTGGCGAGCGCCGCGTTCTCCGGGGCCTCCACGCCCTCGTCCACCAGCCGCGCGCACGCCAGCGTCAGCAGCTTGGCCGCCTCCACCTCCGCCCGGCTGCTCACGAGGTGCTCCTGGACGTGCTGGTACGCGCCGATGCGCTCGCCGAACGCCCGTCGCTCCCGGGCGTATGCGACCCCGAGCTCCAGGGCATGCTCCGCGATGCCGTTGCACATGGCCGCCACCACGAGCCGGCCCCGGGAGAGGCTGTCGATGCCGTTGCCGAGCGCCGCGCCCACGCCCGCCTCGCCGCCGATGACGGCGTCCGCGGGCAGGCGCACGTCGTCCAGCACCAGTTCGTACAGCTCCTCGCCGGACATGCCCAGGTAGCGCTGGCCGATGCGCAGCCGGGGCTGGTCCATGTCCATGACGAACGCCGTCGGGCCGCCCTCGCCCCCGTCGCGGTCCACGGCCCGGGCCACGACGATGACGAAGTCCGCGTGGCCCGCGTTGCTGACGAAGGTCTTGCGCCCCGAGAGCACCCAGCCGCCGTCCGCGTCCCGCTCGGCGGTGGTGGTGAGGTGGAAGGCGTCGGATCCGGCGTTGGGCTCGGTGAGCGCGAGGCAGCGCGTCGCCTCGCCGCGCACCAGCGGCTTCAGGTACTGCTCGATCTGCTTGTCGGTGCCCTGGCGCAGCAGTGGGCTCGGCCCGTCCGAGCCGGCGAGCGCGTACGGGGCGAGCGGGCAGCCGCTGCGGCCGGCGGCGTGGTGCAGCTGGACGACGGCGCTGAACGGCATGCCGGAGCCGCCCAGTTCCTCGGGGTGGTCGCCGGCGTAGAAGCCCAGCTTGGCGGAGCGGCGGCGGACGTACGCGCGCAGGTCGGCCGGCGGCATGTCCCCGGTCTCCGGCAGCTCGGCCGCCAGCGGCACCAGCTCGCGGCGGACGAACGCCGTGAAGGCGCCGGCGATCTCGCGGTGTTCCGTCTCCAGGACGGAGGAGGGGGTGGTGGCGCTCATCGGGCGGTCTCCGTCAGGGCTCGGGCCTGGTCGGCGAGGACGGGGTGCTGGAAGAGGACGCGCAGCGGCGGGCGGGTGCCGAGCCGGGTCTCCAGCCAGGCGGCGAGGTGGGCGGCCAGCAGGGAGTGCCCGCCGACCTGGAAGAAGTGGGACGACGGCGAGAACCGGTCGTGTCCCAGGACCTCCCGCCAGCCTTCGGCCACCAGGGCGACGGCCGGGTCGCCGGCGTCCTGCCGCTCCGGGGCCGCCGGGCCGGCGGGCGTCGCCTCCTCGGCGGCGAGCCGGGCGAGCGCGGCGCGGTCCGGCTTGCCGCCGGGCAGCGTCGGCACAGCTTCCGGCCGGATCCAGCGCGCGGGGACGAGCGCGGCGGGCAGCCGCTCGGACAGCGCCCGGTGCAGCAGGGCCTGGTCCGGCTCCTCGCCGCCGTCGACGAAGCCGGTCAGGCAGGGGCCTCCGGCGGCGTCCCGGCCGAGGACGACCGCGCACGAGCGCCCGCCGAGCACCTCGGAGGCCACCGCCTCGATCTCCTCCAGCTCGATGCGGTAGCCGCGCAGCTTGACCTGGTTGTCACGGCGGCCGAGGAACCACAGCAGGCCCTCGCGGTCCCGGTAGCCGAGGTCACCGGTCAGGTAGGCGCGCGCCCCGCCGAGCGCGGGCACGGTGACGAACCGGGCCGCGGTCGCCGCCCCGGCCTCGCCGTCGCCGAGGTAGCCCTCGGCCAGCCCCGCGCCGGAGACGGCGAGTTCGCCGACCGCGCCCACGGGCAGCGGTTGCAGACCCGCGTCCAGGACGTGCACCCCGACGCCCGGCAGCGCGGTCCCCAGCGGCACTTCGCCGCCCCCGCCGCCGCCTTCGGTGTTCTCGCGGGTCACCTCGTGGACCGTGGAGGTGATGGTCGCCTCGGTCACCCCGTAGGCGTTGAGGACCGTCGCGTCCGTCGCGGCGAGGAGGTCCCGCAGCGCGGCGGCCGGCAGCCGCTCGCCGCCGACGACCAGCAGCCGCGGCTCCCACATCCCGTCGCGGAGCGCCTCGCACAGCTCCTCCCGTACGGCCAGGAGGTAACTCGTCGGCAGGTTCGCGACGCTGACCCGGCGGGCCGCCAGGACGGCGATCAGCTCGGCCGCCGTCGGGACCTCCCGCTGCGGCACGACGAGCGACGCCCCGGCCAGCAGCGACGGCAGCACCTCCTCCAGCGCCACGTCGAAGGAGGGCTGGGCGAAGAGCAGCACTTTGTCGGCGGAGTGCAGTCCGTAGCGCCCGGCCACGGTGGCCGCGTGGTGGGCGAGCGCGGCCCTGCCGACGGCGACGGCCTTGGGCAGGCCCGTGGACCCGGACGTGTGGATGACGTACGCGGCGCCGTCGACGGGCGCGGCCGGCGCGGCGGCGGGGAAGGCCCCGTCGGCGTCGAGCAGTGCGACCGGGACCGGCAGGCCCTCCGCGGGCAGCGCGAGGGCGCTCTCGCGGTCGGCCAGGACCAGGGCCGGCGACAGGCGCCGCAGCAGCGTCTCCAGGCGGCTCGCCGGGTCGTTGGGGGACAGCGGGCAGTAGACCGCGCGCAGGCGCAGGCACGCCAGCAGCGTCACGACGGTGTCCACGCCGCGCGGCAGGACGGCCGCGACCGGCTGACCGGCGGTGACGCCCGCCGCGCGCAGCCGCGCCACCAGCTCGTCGACGAGCCGGTCGAGTTCACCGTAGGTGATCTTCCGGGCGCCGCTCACGACGGCGGGGAGGCCGGGGTCGTGCCGGGTGACCGGGTCGAGGACGGCATCGGCGTCGGCATCGGCGTCGGCGTTGTCCGCGGACGCGGACTCCCGGGCGTGGTCCGGTACGGGGGACGGTTGCGCGCCGAGCGCGGCGAGCGGTGCCTCCGGGGCCTCCAGGTAGGCCCGTACGAGATCGAGGAAACGGTTCGCCAGCAGCCGGGCGGCGTCCTCGTCGAACAGGTCCCGGTCGTAGTCCCAGACCAGCGTCATGCCGGCCGCACCCTGCCGCGGCCCGACCGTGCGCCGGTCGTCGGGCAGCAGCACCAGGTCGAGGTCGAAGCGGGTCGTGCCGGTGTTGAAGCCCTCGAACAGCGACACCTCCAGGCCCGGCACCTCGACCTCCGGCAGCGCCGCGTCGTGGGCGCTGAACATCACGCTGAAGAGGGGGTTGTCCGCGCCGGACGTGTGCAGGCCGAGCTCGCGCGTGAGCACCTGCACCGGGACGTCCTGGTGCGGCAGGGCCCGGATGAGGCTGTCCGTGACCTCGTCCACCGCCTCGTCCGCCCCGGCCGCCGGGTCCAGGCGCAGCCGCAGCGGGATCGTGTTGACGAACATGCCGGTGGCCGACTCGAAGCCCTCGGGGCGGTTGCCGACCGCGGTGCCGACCACGAGGTCCGCGCGGCCGCTGTGGCGGCGCAGGAGTTCGGCGAAGAGCGCGAGGAGCGTGGAGAAGGGGGTGTGGCCCTGGGCGCGGCTGTGGGCGCGCAGGCGCTCGGCGAGCCCGGCGTCGACCGCTTGCCGCAGCTGGCCGCCCGCGTGCCGGCGCCGGGCGCCGGGCCGGGCGAGACCCGGCAGCGGCAGGTCGAACGACGCGTCGCCCAGCTCGCGCTGCCAGTAGGCCAGGCCCGCCGCGCGCCGGGCCGCCCGCTCGGGGCCGTCGGCGGCCTCGATGTGGTCGGTGTAGGAGGCGGCCGGCGGCAGGACCACCCGCTCGCCCAGCACGCGCGCCCGGTAGACGGTGAACACGTCGTGCAGCAGGATCGCGAACGAGTGCCCGTCGTGGACCAGATGGTGCTCCACGTGGACCAGACGGTGGTGGTCCGTACCGAGCCGGACCAGGCACCAGCGCAGCAGCGGTGCCTCGTACACGTCGAGGGGCGTCTCGGCCTCGGTGCGCAGCAGCGTCGCGAACGTCGCCTCGGGGTCGGTCTCGCCGCTGAGGTCCACCGTGCGCAGGCGCAGCGCGCAGCCCTTGCGCACGCGCTGGCCGGGCAGGCCACCGGGGGAGTCGACGAGTTCGAGGCGCAGACCGGGGTGCCGGTCCAGCGCGGCCGCCAGCCCCTCGCGCAGCGCGGCCTCGTCGAGGGTGCCGCGCAGATCGACGGTGGCGGTGAAGTTGTAGGCGCGGCTGCCGGGGAGCATCTGCTCGTGCAGCCAGACGATCTCCTGGGATGTGGAGAGTCCGAACATGATCAACCTTTCCGGGTGCGGGAGGTGTACGGACCGGGGGGCGGGGTGCGCCGGGCGCGCAGGGCGCGGCGTGGAGGAAGCCAGGGCTTCGGTCAGGCGGTCGAAGGCCTCCTCCGCACGGTGGTCCGCAACGGCCGACCGGTCCCAGGCCATGCGGACCAGGAGGTCGGAGCCGTAGGAGACGGACACGGCGAACGGGGCCTGCACGGGGCGGCCGTCGATGTGGGTCTCCCGCCCCGCGGTGCCGCCGAGCCGCAGCGGGGGCCGGCGGCCGAGGTCCTCGAAGGTGAGGAGGCCGTCCAGCCGCCCGGACCACGGCGCCCCGGCCCGCCGGGCCGCGTGGACGACCTCGTCGAAGGGGGTGTCGGCGCGGTCGAGGTCGTCCCACCAGGCCGAGGCCCGCTCCGCCGGGCCGGTGTCGTCCGCCGGGTGCGCGACGGTGTTCAGGAAGCACCCGAGGACCGGCGCTGCGCCGGGGGGCCTGCCGCCCCACGGGTACCCCAGGACCGGTACGGAGTCCGGGCCGTGGAGCGTGCGGGCGGCGCCGGCGCAGGCGTCGAGGAGGACGGGGAAGGCCGTGGAGCGCGCGGCGTCGCCGGGTACGGGGATCCGGCGCAGGGCGGTTCCGGTGCCGGTTCCCGTGCCGGGGGCGGGGCGGGCCGGTGTGTGCCCGGGCGCGCTCGCGCCGCCGCCGCGGAGGCCCGCGAGGCGCTGCGCCCAGTAGGCGAGGGCCTGGGGCCGGGAGGCCCTTTCCTCGGCGGCGAGTTGGCGGTGCACGGCGTCCTCGTAGGCGGCCATGCCCTCGGCCGCCGCGCCCGCGGGCACGTCCTGCGGGCCGAGCCCGTCGCGGTAGGCGTCGGAGAGGCCCGCCGTGATCAGGCCCAGGGACTGCTCGTCACAGGCCGTGTGGTCCAGGACCACGGCGAGGATCTCTTCGGGCCCGCCGTCGTCCGCGAGGAAGAACCGCAAGGGCGTTCCGTCCGCGGGCCGTTCGGCGAGCGCGTGCCGCAGGGCGTCACGGGCGGGCTCCCCGGGCCGCGGCCGCACGCGCTCCACCTGCCCGGCGGGCTCGCCGGGCACCTGCAGCGGCACCCCGCGCCGCACCACCGGGCGCGTGCGCAACGCCGGGTGGAGGGCGGCCAGGTGTCCGGCGGCCGCCCTCAGCCGCTCGGTGTCGACGGCCCCCGCGGGGAAGACGAAGAACAACGGGACCAGCACGGCCCGCCCCGCGGGATCGAGCTGCCGGGCGAGCAGGAACCGCCGCTGAGCCCCGGTGACGGGCAACGGCGCGGGCCCGGTCCCGGCGGCGCCCTCGGTGAGGCGGCGGTAGCGGGCGAGGTAGGACGAGGTGATGTTGCCGGGTTGCACGATGACCTCCCGTGCGCAAAGGCGCGACGGCTCGTGGGACGAGAGGGGAGTGGGCAGGTTGTCGAACGGGGTGGTGCTGCGGGTTGCGGGCGGTGGCGTGTACGGGCGGTGGCGGCGCGGCGCCCCGGCCGCCGGGCCGGCGGCCGGCCGGCCGAGGTGGCCCGGCTGCCCGGGACGGTTCGCCCGGGCCGGCTGCGGGAGCCCGTCCGGGCCACCGGGCGGACGGTTCGTACGGGTCGGGGCGGGGTGCGTGATCGGTGTGGGGC
>NZ_JBPQTS010000056.1:0-39898 GCF_051386455.1 Streptomyces sp. URMC 124 | reverse complement strand
CGGGACGGATCGGATGCCGTACGGGATGGGCCGGACGCCGAGCCGGACGGGCCGGGGGCCACGCCCGGCGAGCCGGACGCCGGACCGGACGAACCAGATGCCATACGGGATGGAGCGGATGCCGTACGGGATGGGCCGGACGCCGAGCCGGACGGGCCGGGGGGCACGCCCGCCGAGCCGGACGCCGGACGGGACGAGCCGGATGCCGTACGGGACGGATCGGATGCCGTACGGGATGGGCCGGACGCCGAGCCGGACGGGCCGGGGGCCACGCCCGGCGAGCCGGATGCCGGACCGGACGAGCCGGATGCCGTACGGGACGGGGCCGGCGAGCCGGGTGGGCTCGTTTTCCGGTCGGCGGTACGGGGGGCGCCGCCCGGGGGCGAGCCGCCGCGCCCGGCGCCCCCGCCGGAAGCACCGGATCCGCCGGATCCGGCGGATCCGGCGGCACGGCCCCCGCCCGCGTCGAGCAGCGCTGTGACCTCCTCCGCCGTCGGCATCGCCGACGAGCACGACAGCCGTGTGGCCACCAGCGCCCCGGCCGCGTTGGCGAAGCGCAGCGTGCGTTCGAGGGGCCAGCCGGCCAGCAGCCCGTGGCACAGGGCGCCTCCGAACGCGTCGCCCGCGCCGAGGCCGTTGACGACCTCCACTTCCACGGGCGGCACTTCCGCCGTCGTCCCGTCGCGGTGGACGGCGAGGACGCCCTCGGGCCCCCGTTTGACGACGGCGAGCTCGACCCCGGCGGCGAGCAGCGCCCGCGCGGCGGCGTGCGGGGCGCGCTCGCCGGTGGCGACCTCGCACTCGTCGGCGTTGCCGACGGCGACCGTGGCGTGGGCGAGCGCGGCGGCGTAGTGCGGCCGGGCGGCGGCCATGGCGGCGGGCCCCGTACGCCCGCCCGCGCCCGAGGCGCCGCCCTCGCCGCCCCAGAACAGCGGCCGCCAGTCGAGGTCGAGGACCGTGACGCCGCGGCGCCCGCGCGCCGCGAGCGCGGCCAGCGTCGCGGCCCGGCTGGGCTCCTCGCACAGGCCGGTGCCGGTCGCCCAGAAGATGCGGGCGGCCCCGATCGCGTCCAGGTCGAGCTCGTGGGGGTGGATCTCCAGGTCGGGGGCCTTGGGGCGGCGGTAGAAGTAGAGGGGGAAGTCGTCGGGCGGGAAGATCTCGCAGAAGGTCAGGGGCGTGGGGTACGCGGCGACGGGCGTCACCCACCGGTCGCAGACGCCGAAGTCGCGCAGCGCGTCGTGGAGGTAGTCGCCGAAGGGGTCGGCGCCGGTGCGGCTGATGAGCGCCGTACGCCGGCCGAGCCGGGCCGCGGCGACCGCGACGTTCGCCGCCGAGCCGCCCAGGAACTTCCCGAAGGTCTCGGCGCGGGCCAGCGTCACGCCGGTCTGCAGGGGATACAGGTCCACGCCCACCCGGCCCATGGTGATCAGGTCGAACGGAGCGTCGACCGGGACATCGACCGAGACGTCGACCGGGACGCCGACCGGAACGCCGGACGAAGTGGTGGACGTACGCGGACTCGGCTGGCTCATCGGCGCCCTTCCTGACGATTCGGCTCAGGTCTAGCCGGGTCCGCCGGACCCTGTCAAGGATTTGTCCTTACATATAGACGTGAACCGAAGGCGCCTTGACGTTACGTCCGTATGTCCGGACGAAGCCTTGACACTCCCCCGCCCCGCTAGGAAGCTACGGGCAATCCCGCCCTCGCCCGAGGAGAGCCACGATGCCCGATCCCCACGCGTCGCCCCCGGCCGCCGACCGCCGCCGGATCCGGGTCGGCTCCGCCCCCGACTCCTGGGGCGTCTGGTTCGCCGACGATCCGGCGCAACTGCCGTGGCGGCAGTTCCTGGACGAGGTCTCCGAGGCGGGCTACGAGTGGATCGAGCTGGGCCCCTACGGCTACCTGCCGACCGACGCCGCCCGCCTGCGCGACGAGACGCAGCGCCGCGGTCTCACCGTCTCCGCCGGCACGGTCTTCACCGCACTGCACCGCGGGCCGGCCGCCTGGGAGGCGACCTGGGCGCACGTCGCGCCCGTCGCCGAGCTCACCGCGGCCATGGGCGCCCGCCACCTGGTCGTCATCCCCTCCTTCTGGCGCGACGACAAGACCGCCGAGGTCATCGAGGACCCCGAGCTGAGCGCGGAGCAGTGGCGCCACCTCGCCGCCGGCACGGAGCGGCTCGCCCGCGAGGTCCGCGAGCGCTACGGGCTCGGCATCGTCGTCCACCCGCACGCCGACACCCACATCGACAGCGAGGCGCACGTCGAGCGCTTCCTCGACGCGACGGACGCGTCGCTGGTCGGCCTGTGCCTGGACACGGGGCACTACGCATACTGCGGCGGCGACAGCGTGCGGCTCATCGAGACGTACGGCGAACGGATCGGCTACCTCCACCTCAAGCAGGTCGACCCGGAGGTCCTCGCCGACGTCCTCGCCAAGGGGACGGCCTTCGGGCCCGCGGTGCGGCAGGGCGTCATGTGCGAGCCGCCGCACGGAGTCCCGGCGCTGGAGCCCGTCATCGACGCGGCGTCCCGGCTGGACGCGGACCTGTTCGCCATCGTGGAACAGGACATGTACCCGTGCCCGCCCGACCGGCCGCTGCCGATCGCGCGGCGCACGCGGGGATTCCTGCGCGGCTGCGGCGTCTGAGACCCGGGAAGTGGCACACACATGACACACATGGCACGTATGACACGCAAGACACGCACGGAGCACGAAGGCACCCTCGGCGTCGCCGTCATCGGCACGGGAAGGATGGGCTCCGACCACGTCCGGCGCATCGACGAGGTCATCAGCGGGGCCCGGGTGGCCGCGGTCATAGACGTCGACGGCGAGCGCGCGGAGAAGGTGGCGCGGGGCGTCCCCGGGTGCGCGGCCCATACGGACGCCGCGGCCGCGATGGACGCGCCCGGCGTGGACGCCGTGCTCGTCGCCTCGCCCGGGCCCGCGCACGAGGCGGCACTGCTGGAGGCCCTCGCGCGCGACCTGCCCGTGCTGTGCGAGAAGCCCCTCACCCCCGATGCCGCGTCCGCGCTGCGGGTGCTGGACGCGGAGGTCCGGCTCGGGCACCGGCGGGTGCAGGTCGGCTTCATGCGGCGCTACGACGCCGAGTACGTGCAGCTCAAGGCGCTGCTCGACGGCGGGGCGCTCGGGCGGGCGCTGATGCTGCACTGCCGTCACCGCAACGTCGCCACGCCGCCGGGCTTCACCGAAGCGATGATGATCAACGACTCGGTGGTCCACGAGATCGATGCCACGCGGTGGCTGCTGGGGCAGGAGATCACGGCGGTGAGCGTGCTGAAACCGGCGCCCTCGTCCGCGGCGCCGGGCGCCCTGAGCGACCCTCAGCTCGTCATCCTGGAAGCGTCCGGCGGGGCCGTGGCCGACGTCGAGATCTTCGTCAACTGCGGCTTCGGCTACCAGGTGCAGTGCGAGGCCGTGGCCGAGCGCGGCAGCGCGCGGCTCGGCGACGCGCACGGGCTGTACGTGAACGCGGCCGGCCGCTGGGGCGGCGCCGTCGCCCAGGACTTCCTGGACCGCTTCCGCGACGCGTACGACCGCGAGGTCCAGCACTGGGTCGACGCGACGCGACGCGGGGTGACGGAGGGGCCGAGCGCGTGGGACGGGTACGCGGCGGCGGCCGTCTGCGAAGCGGGCGTCCGGGCCCAGTCCTCGGGCGCCCGCACGGAAGTCGACTTGGCGCCCCGGCCACCCCTGTACGCCTGATGCCACGCGCCCGCGCCGCCGCCGCGGCGGCGACCGACCCCGCGGCGCGGACCGGCGGTGCCGGACCACCTCACCCCCCGACAGGTCGGAGGCAGTCATGCGGATCGGAGTCGTCGGGGCCGGGCGGATCGGGGCGCATCATGCGGCGGTCCTCGCCTCGGTCGCCGGAGTCGACGCGCTCGTCATCGCGGACACCGCACACCACCGCGCCGCGGCCCTGGCCGCACGCGTCGGCGCCCGCACCGCCCCCGCCCCTCACGCCGTCTTCGACGGCGGCGTCGACGCGGTCGTGATCACGGCGGCGACCTCCGCCCACCCCGATCTCATCGTGCGCGCGGCCCGCGCCGGCCTGCCCGCCTTCTGCGAGAAGCCGGTGGCCCTGGACGTCCCGGGGACGCTGCGCGCGCTGCGCGAGGCGGACGCCGCGGGGACGCTGCTGCAGCTGGGGTTCCAGCGGCGCTTCGACGCCGGCTTCCGCGCCGCGCGCGACGCGCTGCGTTCGGGGCGCCTGGGACGCGTGCACACCATCCGCACGGTCACGTCCGACCCCGCGCCCCCGCCGCCGGAGTTCCTGGCCTCCTCGGGCGGGCTGATCCGCGACTGCCTGGTGCACGACTTCGACGCGGTGCGCTGGCTGACCGGCCGGGAGGTGACGGAGGTGTACGCGCGGGGCGCGACCGGCGGCGCGAGCGCGGACGTCTTCCGGGCCGCGGGCGACGTGGACACGGCCGCCGTCCTGCTCACCCTGGACGACGGCACTCTGGTGACGGCGACGGCGACCCGCTGCAACGGCGCCGGCTACGACGTGCGGACGGAGCTGTCCGGGGAGCGCGACCAGTGGGTCGTGGGCCTGGACGCCCGTACGCCCGCAACGTCGGCCGAGCCGTCCGGTCCGCCTCCTCCGGCCCGCCCCTGGACCGGCTTCCTGGAGCGGTTCGGGCCCGCGTACCGCGCCGAGCTGACCGCCTTCGTCCGGGCGGTCCGCGGCGAGGCGCCCAATCCTTGCCCGGGCCGCGAGGGCCTGCACGCCCTGCTGGTGGCGGAGGCGTGCGAGACGTCCCGCCGGGAGAACCGGCCGGTCCGCCCGGACGTCCCCGCGGAACCGGAACTAGAACTAGAACCAGAACCGGGACCGGGACCGGAACCGGACGGCTGGTAGCGGGCCTCGGGTTCAACGGCATCAACGACATCAACGGGGTCATACCCACGTCACAGGCGTCACGTTCCCGCCGCCCTTCGGTCACAGCCGTACGACAGCGCCGCATGGACGGTCACTCTCCGTCGTTCACACGGACAACAGTCGTGGTGATCGACAAGGCCGCGCCGCAGCTCCCCCGACGGATCCCCCTCCGTCGCTGCGGCGCAGCGGAGAGGCGCGAGATGACTGACCGTCGACTCTGGTCCTACAAGGAGATCGCAGCGCACATCGGCGTACAGACCGATACCGTGCGGACCTACCGCAAGCACGGGTTGCTGCCCCAGCCCGACCTGACCGAGGGCGGCAAGCCCTACTGGTTCGCGGACACCGTCCGCGCCTGGGTGGCCGCCCGCCCGGGCAACCGCTCCCGGCGCGAGGCCGGAAGCTGACCGCAGTCCCTTCCTCCGGCCCCGGACCGCGCCCTGCGGTCCGGGGCCCCGTCGTGGTGCGGGCCACCCACCGCTGCCCGTAACCACCGCGTACGGATGTCCGGTTCACCCCCACAGGAATACCCCCAGGGGGTAAGGTGTTCCCACGGTGCACGGCACAACACGGCACCACGACCGATCCTTTGCGAGGAGAACCGCCATGAGCTCCCAGACCACCGAGTCCACCACCGTCTACCGCGTGACCGGCATGACCTGCGGCCACTGCGAGTCCGCGGTGACGGAGGAGATCTCCGCCCTGCCCGGCGTGGTGTCCGTCAAGGCCGTCGCCGCCTCCGGCCAGGTCACCGTGGTCTCCTCGGCCCCGCTGGACGACGAGGCCGTCCGCGCCGCGGTGGACGAGGCGGGCTACGAGCTCGCCGGCCGCGACTGACCGGCCGCGGGCGAGGCACCCGCAACCGCATAAGTGACACAACACCCACACACTTGACCTCTTGCCCGACTGCGCCCGTTATGGCAAGAGACCTAGATCATAGCAATCCCAACGTAACCATTGCGGGGGGTCGGGGGTCTAACCAGGCAGTGCTGGATCGTCTTGGGGGACGGTACCGGCCACGCGTGGCCGGGGCACGTACCCGGGGAGCTTTGAGCGGCCCTCCCGTACGTACGCGTCCCGGCAGATCGCGTCGGTCGCGCGCACCGAGGCTCCCGGCCGGATCCCGTGGGGGGAATCCGTCCCGGGGAACGGGAAGCGCCCCGCTCCGACCCGTGGGGGGATCGGAGGCGGGGCGCTTTTCAAGCCCTTGCGAAAAGCCCTGAGAGCCATGGCGGCTCTCAGGGCTTTTGTCGGCTCACGGCCGGGTGCTGCCGCTGTGCGGTCAGGCGCGCTCGACCGGCAGGTCGCGCTCGACGACACCGGTGTAGATCTGGCGCGGGCGGCCGATGCGGGAACCCGGCTCCTTGATCATCTCGTGCCACTGGGCGATCCAGCCCGGGAGGCGGCCGAGGGCGAAGAGCACGGTGAACATCTCGGTCGGGAAGCCCATGGCCCGGTAGATCAGACCGGTGTAGAAGTCCACGTTCGGGTAGAGGTTGCGCGAGACGAAGTAGTCGTCGGAGAGCGCGTGCTCCTCGAGCTTCAGCGCGATGTCGAGCAGCTCGTCGGACTTGCCGAGCGCCGAGAGGACATCGTGCGCCGCCGCCTTGATGATCTTCGCCCGGGGGTCGAAGCTCTTGTAGACGCGGTGCCCGAAGCCCATCAGGCGGACGCCGTCCTCCTTGTTCTTCACCTTGCGGATGAAGGCGTCGACGTCGCCGCCGTTGGCCTGGATACCCTCGAGCATCTCCAGGACCGACTGGTTGGCGCCACCGTGCAGCGGGCCCCACAGGGCGTTGATGCCGGCGGAGATCGACGCGAAGAGGTTGGCCTGCGAGGAGCCCACCAGGCGCACGGTCGAGGTCGAGCAGTTCTGCTCGTGGTCGGCGTGCAGGATCAGCAGCTTGTCGAGCGCGCTGACGACGACCGGGTCCAGCTCGTACTCGGCGGCGGGCACCGAGAAGGTCATGCGCAGGAAGTTCTCGACGTAGCCGAGGTCGTTGCGCGGGTAGACGATCGGGTGACCGATCGACTTCTTGTACGCGTACGCCGCGATCGTCGGCAGCTTGGCCAGCAGCCGGATCGTGGAGAGGTGGCGCTGCTGCTCGTCGAACGGGTTGTGGCTGTCCTGGTAGAAGGTCGACAGCGCGCTGACCACGGAGGACAGCATCGCCATCGGGTGCGCGTCGCGCGGGAAGCCGTCGAAGAACCGCTTGACGTCCTCGTGCAGCAGGGTGTGCTGGGTGATCTCGCCCTTGAAGGTCTCCAGCTCGTCGCCCGAGGGCAGCTCGCCGTTGATCAGCAGGAAGGCGGTCTCGAGGAAGGAGCTGCGCTCGGCGAGCTGCTCGATCGGGTAGCCCCGGTAGCGCAGGATGCCCTGCTCACCGTCGAGGTAGGTGATCGCGGATTTGTAGGCGGCGGTGTTGCCGTAACCGGAGTCCAGGGTCACCAGACCGGTCTGGGCGCGGAGCTTGCTGATATCGAAGCCCTTGTCGCCGACGGTGCTGTCGACCACCGGGTAGGTGTATTCGCCGTCCCCGTACCGCAGTACTACAGAGTTGTCGCTCACGTCATCCCTCACCGACGTTGTGCCTCTTCTTCGAGGTGCCCTGACTACCCCTACCTTCCCCCATTTGGACGATGCACGTGCACTCGGGGTCGGCCATAGGGCCTAAAGACGGCACTCAGTGCCGCCCAGCCTGGCCATACTGCCCCCTTCGCCCCGGTTGGTAAACCGATGAGAGACGAATCCCACCCCGGATCCGCGCCCTCCGGGGCCGCTTCGCGCGCCGGAATGGCCCTTTCGACCCTTCACAAGACCTCCCCGAGCGGACTCACCTCGCCAGCCGGTGATCGAGCGCCGTACACCTCCTGCCTGCGGATACGGTCCGTACGGCCTGCCCGAGCGCCTTCCGCGAGCCCACCAGCACCACCAGCCGCTTTGCCCTGGTTACGGCGGTATAGAGAAGATTGCGCTGCAGCATCATCCAGGCCCCCGTGGTGACGGGGATCACCACGGCCGGATACTCACTTCCCTGCGAGCGGTGGATGGTCACGGCGTAGGCGTGCGCGAGCTCGTCGAGTTCGTCGAAGTCGTAGCCCACCTCCTCGTCCTCGTCGGTGCGCACGGTCAGCCGCTGCTCGACGACGTCGAGCCCGGTGACGACGCCCACCGTTCCATTGAAGACGCCGTTCTGCCCCTTTTCGTAGTTGTTGCGCACTTGGGTGACCTTGTCGCCGACGCGGAAGACCCGGCCGCCGAAGCGCTTCTCGGCCAGATCCGGCCGGGCGGGCGTAATGGCCTGCTGGAGCAGCCCGTTGAGGGTGCCGGCGCCCGCGGGGCCGCGGTGCATCGGCGCCAGGACCTGCACGTCCCGGCGGGGGTCGAGCCCGAACTTGGCGGGGATGCGCCTCGCCGCCACGTCCACGGTGAGGCGGCCCGCCTCCTCGGTGTCCTCCTCGGCGAAGAGGAAGAAATCCGTCATCCCCTGAGTGAGGGGCGGTGCCCCGGAGTTGATGCGGTGCGCATTGGTGACCACGCCGGACTGCTGCGCCTGCCGGAAGATGCGGGTGAGCCGGACGGCGGGGACGGGGCCGCCGGGTGCCAGGAGGTCGCGGAGCACCTCCCCGGCCCCCACGGAGGGCAGTTGGTCGACGTCTCCCACCAGAAGCAGGTGGGCCCCCGGGGGCACGGCTTTGACGAGCTTGTTGGCCAGCAGCAGGTCGAGCATGGAGGCCTCGTCCACGACGACCAGGTCGGCGTCCAGGGGGCGGTCCTTGTCGTACGCGGCGTCGCCGCCGGGCTTGAGTTCCAGGAGCCGGTGAACGGTGGACGCCTCGGCGCCCGTGAGCTCGGAGAGCCGTTTCGCGGCCCGCCCGGTGGGCGCCGCGAGCACCACCTTCGCCCCCCTGGCCCGGGCCAGTTCGACCACGGACCGGACGGTGAAGGACTTGCCGCAGCCGGGCCCCCCGGTGAGCACCGCGACCTTGCTGGTGAGCGCGAGCCGGACCGCCTCGCGCTGCTCGGGGGCCAGCTGCGCGCCCGTGCGGCCCGCGAGCCAGGTCAGGGCCCGGTCCCAGTCGACGTCGCCGAAGGCGGCGAGCCGGTCGCCGGCGGCGCCCAGCAGCCGCTTCACCTGTCCCGCCAGGGACAGTTCGGCGCGGTGGAAGGGGACGAGGTAGACGGCGGTGACGGGCTGCCCGTCCTCCGGGCCGGGGACGCTCTCGCGGACGACGCCCGGCTCCTCCTCGCCGTCCTGCGCCGCCAGTTCGGCCAGGCAGTCGATGACGAGGCCGGTGTCGACCTGGAGGAGCTTCACGGCGTCCGCGATCAGCCGCTCCTCGGGGAGATAGCAGTGGCCCTGGTCGGTGGACTGGGAAAGGGCGTACTGCAGACCGGCCTTGACCCGCTCGGGGCTGTCGTGCGGAATGCCGACGGCCTGGGCGATGCGGTCTGCGGTGAGGAAGCCGATGCCCCAGACGTCGGCCGCCAGGCGGTAGGGCTGGTTGCGGGTGACGGAGATGGAGGCGTCGCCGTACTTCTTGTAGATGCGCACGGCGATGGACGTGGAGACGCCCACCCCCTGGAGGAAGACCATGACCTCCTTGATGGCCTTCTGCTCCTCCCACGCGGCGCCGATCAGCTTCGTGCGCTTCGGGCCGAGGCCGGGGACCTCCACGAGGCGGCCGGGGTCGCTCTCGATGACGTCGAGGGTGTCCGTGCCGAAGTGCTCGGTGATGCGGTCGGCGATGCGCGGGCCGATGCCCTTGATCAGGCCGGAGCCCAGGTAGCGGCGGATGCCCTGGATGGTGGCGGGCAGGACGGTGGTGTAGTTCTCGACGGTGAACTGCCGCCCGTACTGCGGGTGGGAGCCCCAGCGGCCCTCCAGGCGCAGGGATTCCCCCGGCTGGGCGCCGAGCAGCGAGCCGACCACCGTGAGGAGGTCGCCGCCGCCGCGGCCGGTGTCGACGCGGGCGACCGTATAGCCGCTCTCCTCATTGGCGTAGGTGATCCGCTCCAGGACACCTTCGACGACTGCCATCTGGACCATGCACCGACGGTACCGCCGTGGTCTGACAGGTGTTCGGGCCTGTGGACAACTCCCGGGCCTGCGGTGGCGCGACGGTAAGGCAGAGGGGCCCGGTCCGACGACCGGGCCCCTCGTTTCCCCCCAAAACCGGCTTCCCCTGAATCCCCCCGGATCCCTCCCCGGGAAGCCCGACGCACAGTACGACCCACCCCGGCCGCAAAGGGTTGCAGCGCTTTCAAGGAGTTATCGTTCCGTTACCCCTTGTGCGATTTCAGGTCTCGCGGCTACCCCAGGTAAGCCCAGGTCATACCGAGGGTAACGATTCGGCGCCTCCATGCCGTCCTCCACGTCAGGGGCGTTTCCCGCCCGCCTTCGGGGAACCCGTTCCCCATGAAGCTCGCTTTCTCCACCCTCGGAGTGCCCGGACTGCCCCTGCCGGAGGTGGTGCGGCTGGCCCGCACGCACGGCTGGGACGGCGTGGAGCTGCGCGCCCACCCGGAGGAGCCCGTCCACCCGGGGTCCGGGGCGAAGGAGCGGGAGGCGGCGGTCGCCGAGTTCGCCGGGGCGGGCGTGGAGGTCCTGGCGGTGGCCGGGTACGCGCAGGTGGCCGCCCCGGGCGACGACGAGCCCGTGCTGCACGAGCTGTCCGGCCTGGTCCACCTGGCGGCCGACCTCGGCGCACGCTACGTGCGGGTCTTCCCCGGCGGCGGCGACCGCCCCGCGGAGGAGGCCGACGCGACGGCCGCCCGGCGGCTGGGCACGGTGGCCCCCCTCGCCGCCGACCGGGGCGTGCACGTGCTGCTGGAGACGCACGACTCGCACCGCCGGGCCGCCGACGCCGCCCGCGTGCTCGGCCCCGTGGGCCACTCCAGCATCGGCGCCCTGTGGGACGTCCTGCACACCTGGCTCGGCGGCGAGACGCCCGCCGAGAGCTTCCCCGTGCTGGCCCCGCACCTGGGCTACGTACAGGTGAAGGACGTCGCTTCGGCCGGAGCGCTCGATCCGCTGCCGCTGGGCGCCGGAGTGCTGCCGCTCGCCGAGTGCGTGCGCGTGCTCACCGGGTCGGGCTGGGACGGCTGGCTGTGCTGGGAGTACGAGAAGCGCTGGCATCCGCAGGCGGCCGGTTTCGAGCAACTGGCGGCGCGGGGGGCGGAGTACTTGCGCGGGCTGCTCGCCGCCCGGCCAGGGCCGTGACCCCCACCCCGGACACCAGCAGCACCGCAGCGCCCCAGCGCAGCGGACTGACGCCCTCGCCCAGCACGAGCGCCGCCGACGACATACCGAAGACGGGCACCAGCAGGGTGAAGGGCGCGACCGCCGAGGCGTCGTAGGTGCGCAGCAGGAAGCCCCACGCGCCGAAGCCGAGGACGGTGGAGACCCAGGCGACGAAGAGGATCGCCCCGGCGCCGCTCCAGTCGAGCGACCGCAGCGCCTCGGCGTCCGCCTGCGGACCCTCGAAGAGGAGCGAGAGCAGCAGGAGCGGCAGCACCGGCACGGTGCTCACCCACACCATGAAACGCAGCGCGTCGGGCGGGGCGGCCTTGCGGGTGATCACGTTGGACACGCCCCACAGGGCCGCGGCGCCCACGACGAGCGCGAAGCCGAGGAGCGTTCCGGAGGTGCCCTCGTCGACGGCGGCCACCGCGATCCCGGCTAGGGCCAGGCCCATGCCGAGCAGGCGGGTGCGGCCGAGGCGTTCGCCCAGTGCGGCGACGGCGAAGAGGGCGGTGAAGACGGCCTGCACCTGCAGGACGAGCGAGGACAGGCCGGCCGGCATCCCCAGGTGCATGCCGGTGAACAGCAGGCCGAACTTGCCGACGCCGAGGACCAGTCCGACGGCGACGATCCAGCGCGTCCCGACCTGCGGCCGGCCGACGAGGAAGACGGCCGGCACGGCTGCGGCGAGGAAGCGCAGGGCGGAGAAGAGCAGCGGCGGGAAGTGGTCGAGGCCGACGTCGATGACGACGAAGTTGACGCCCCAGACGGCGGCGACGAGAACGGCGAGGGCGAGGTGCAGGGGACGCATACGGGCAAGCGTCGCCGCCCCGACTCTGTAGCACCAGCACAGGCTCCTTCATGATGGGATTCAGCAACGCTGAAATGACGAGCGGAAACGACGGGCTGAATCGACGGGCCGCATCGACGAGGGGACTTCCCGTGCTGGACCTGACCCGCCTGCGGGCGCTGCACGCGGTGTCGGTGCACGGTTCGGTGAGCGCCGCTGCCGCGGCTCTGGGCTACACGCCGTCGGCCGTCTCGCAGGCCGTCACCAAGCTGGAGCGCGAGACGCGCACGACGCTGCTGGAGCGGCGCGGGCGGGGCGTGGCCCTGACCGACGAGGGCCGGCACCTGGCCGCCACGGCCCGGCAGTTGCTGGCCCTGGTCGAGCGGGCGGAGACGGAGCTGGAGGAGCGCCGGGGACGCCCGGCGGGCCGGCTGGTCATCGGGGCGTTCGCGTCGGCCGCGCGCGGCCTGCTGCCCGGCGTGCTCGCCCGGCTCGGCAGCGACCACCCGGCGCTCGACGCCCGCCTGCTGGAGGTGGATCCGCACCTGTCGGCCGACCTGGTCTCCCAAGGGGTCATCGACCTCGCGGTCACGCACGACTGGGACATCGCCCCGCTGGCCGCTCCCGAGGGCCTGGAGCGGGCGGTGATCGGTGAGGACCGGTGCGACGTGCTGGTGCCGGAGGGGCACCCGCTCGCCGCCCGTGACGTGCTCGACCGGACGGACCTGCCGCACCACCGCTGGATCTGCCAGCCGCCGGGTGCCGTCTGCCACGACTGGCTCGTACGGACGCTGCGCGCCACCGGCCACGAGCCGAACCTCGCGTACCAGGCCGCCGAGAACCACACCCACATCGCCCTGGTCGCCGCGGGCCTCGGCATCACGCTCATGCCCCGCCTGGGGCGGGGCCCGCTGCCTCAGGGCGTGCGCGCCGTGCCGCTCGAACCGGTGCCCGTGCGGCGCCTCTTCGCCCTGTGGCGCGCGGGAGCCGCCCGCCGGCCCGCGATCACCGAGGCCGTCCGCACGCTCCACGAGCAGTGGCCCCTGAGGACGTTCTGAACCACCCGCCGGAGCGCCTTGAGCAGCTGGTCAACCGTCTTGAGCGCATGGTTGCACCACCCGCTCAAATCGTATGATGCAGCCTCGGCGAGAGGGCAGCACACATGACGGTGGACACCAAGGAACGGCTGATCCGGGCGGCGGACACCGTGCTGCGGACGCAGGGCTACGCCAAGTCGAGCGCGCGGACCATCGCCAAGGAGGCGGAGGTCAACTCGGCCCTGGTCTTCTACCACTTCGGGGGCGTCGACCCCTTGCTGTTCGCGGCGCTCGACCGCTCCTCCGCCGAGCGCATGGAGCTGCTCACCGAGGCGGTCGCGGACGCCCGCACCCTCGAGGACCTCGTGGACGCCGGCACCCGCGTGTACCGCAGCGACATCGAGGCCGGGCACCTGGCGCTGTTCTCCGAGCTCGTCGCGGCCGCCGTCGCCAAGCCGGAGCTGCGCGCGGAGATCCGGGAGCGGGCCGAGCCGTGGATCGCCTTCGTCGAGGAGACCCTGGAGCGGGTCATCGGCGGGACGCCGCTCGCGCGCCTGACCCCGCCGCGCGACCTCGCCAACGCCGCGATCACCTTCTACCTCGGGGTCAACCTCTTCACCGTCCTGGACAGCGACCGCTCCCGTACGGAGTCGGTGTTCGCGATGGCCCGGCGGCTCGCGCCGCGCGCACGGCTGCTGACCCGGCGGCTGCCCGCGCTCGGCGGGAAGCGGCGCGCGCACGACTGACGCGCGCCCGGTGCCGGAACCGCTCCGGCGCGCCTCGCGTCCAAGGGCCGTGCTGCCGTCGTACCCCCGCAGAGCGGTGTCGGCCCGCGCCGCCGGCCGGTTGCTGACCTCCCTCTCCGCCGCCTGCGGAAGGCAGCGCACCGTCGTCGGCGCGCCCCCCGTTCCACAGCGCCGGCGGCGGGTCCGGCCGGCGGAGGTGCGGGTACGGCGTACGGGCAGGGCGTGCGGGGGGTACGGGCACAGCGCGCGCATCCGGCGTACGCCTGGTGGCACGCGCCCGCACACACACCGTTTCCACCGCCCCTGTGCGCCCGGCACGTCTGGTGCGCGCCGGGCCCGGGAAGCCAGGCTGGAGCGCACCGGGGGACGGGGGACACCATGGGCCATGGCGCGCCGCGCACGACGCTGCTCGCGCTCGTGCTGCTCGCGTCCGGCGCGACCGCCGCGCTGAGCGGCTGCCGGGCCCAGCAGCCCGCGGTCCGCGCCGCCGGCGATCCCGCCGCCCACGCCCGCCCGGGGCGCGATCCGACGTTCCTGGCCCGCGGCGAGTGCGCGGGGCACGAGGCGGGCTCCTTCACCGAGATCTCCTGCCGGAGCGGGGAGGCCGCCGCCCGGGTCCTCGCCCGCTACAACGGCCCCCGCTCCGCCGGCCCGCGCTGCCCCGACGAGACCGACTTCGTCCTGCACATCACCGCCGTCGACCAGGGCGCCTCGGAGGAGCGCAGCGCGCCCGAGGGCTACGCCTGCATGCGCAACCTCCAGCCTCCGCACCCGGGCGACCCGGGCATGGGCGGCGGGCCGGTGACGGTGACCGGCGACTGCCTCTACACCCAGCGGGACGGGGTGGTGAAGGAGACCGCCTGCGACGGCTCGGCGGCCCACGCCCCCGAGTACCGCATCACGACCGAGGTCGGGGCCCGTCCGGAGTGCCCGCCCGAGACCGACCTGTACGTACAAGTGGGCGGCGGGGCACCCGTGGGGTGCGCCCGCCGCCTGGTCTAGCCCGCCTCGGGGGCGGTCGCGGTTACGGCCGGAGGCCCTGCCGCCGCTCGACGACCGGCTTGTCGAGCTTCGCGTCGTACGCGGCGAGCGGCTTGGCGTGCGACTCGTCCGAGCGGACGGCTGCCGGGGCCACGCCGGCCCACTGCAGGACCTTGGCGGTGGCCTTGGCCCGCTCGTCGGCGACCAGCTGCGCGATGTTCGAGCCGTGGTTGCCGCCGGGCGCGTAGAAGCGGTAGTCGTCGCGCGCGGCCGCGTTCTTGCCGAGGCGGAACGGCTCGCCGCTCCACGGGTCGTTCTGCCCGTAGACGAAGAGCATCCGCTCGCTGTCCTCGCGCACCCAGCGGTCGACGTCGGCCATGACGCCGCGACGGAACTTCATCGGGATCTCCCGCGGCACGTACGCGCGCGGGTTGAGCGTCTCGGGGTGCCGGAGCAGGCCCCTGATGTGCGCGTTCTTCACGCTCGGCGCGCCGAGCTCGGTGCCCGCCTGGTAGTAGTACGGCGTGAAGCGCTCCAGGCCCTGGTCGGTGTAGCCGTCGAAGCCCGAGATGGTGTCGACGAACTTGTAGAGCTCGTCGGTGGAGGCGTTCGTGGCGGGCACGGAGGCGCACTCGCTCTGCAGGTGGTACTGCCAGAACGACCAGACCAGGTCGACCACGACGTTCTCGAAGGCCTTGTCGATGCTGCCGAGGGTCTTGAAGGTCTTGCCGTTCTCGTCGGCCCACTTCTGGTAGCGGGCGACGAACTCGCCGCGGCGCAGCAGGGCCTGGCGCTGCACCGAGTTGAGCTGGTTGCGGCAGGCCTGGTCGCCGACGTTCGCGAAGAACCGGTCGTAGGCCGAGTCCTCGTTGTTGTCGATGTCGTTGGGCGCGACGTAGGCGACGGTGCCGTTCATGTCGTTCGGGTAGTAGCGGCGGTAGTAGGTCGCCGTCATGCCGCCCTTGGAGCCGCCGGTGGCGAGCCAGTTCTTGCCGTAGACCGGCTTGAGGGCCGCGAAGAGGCGGTGCTGGTCGCTGGCCGCCTGGTAGATGTCGAGCTTCGACCAGTCGGCGGGCTGCGGCCGCGACGGGGTGAAGAATCGGTACTCCATCGACACCTGGTTGCCGTCGACGATGCGGGTCGGCTCACTGCGGCCGGGGTTGGTGTTGACGTTGTAGCCGGAGGTGAAGAAGACGGTCGGCCGGTCCGTCGACTTGTGCAGCAGCGTGAAGCGCTGCTGGAAGGTGCCCTTGGCCGGGTGCCGGTGGTCGACCGGCTGATCGTAGGTCAGGACCAGGTAGCGGTAGCCCTCATAGGGCTTCTCCTCGACCAGCTTCATGCCCGGAATCTTCAGGACGCGGTCCTTGATGTCCGGCTCGGTGGCCTTCTCGGCCGCCCCCGCCGTGGCGCTGCCGGCACCGACGGTGCCCGCGAGCACCGTCAGCGCCAGCAGCCATCTGAGAGCCTTGCGCATTCGCCCTCCCCTGGGTTCGCAAGTTCGCCGCGAACCTACCGGGGGGCCGACCTGCGCACCAGACCCTTTTCTTTCGCCCTCCCCCGTTCCCGCTTCCGTCCTCAGCCGTTCGTCAGCACGACCTTGCCCCGCGTCCGGCCCGTCTCCACCAGGGCGTGGGCCTTCGCCGCCTCCTGCAGCGGCAGTTCGGCCGAGACCTCCACCCGCAGTTCGCCCGCCTCCACCAGCGCGGTGATCGCCTCCAGGCCGGCGCGGTCGGGCTCCACGAGGAAGCCGGTAGCGCGCACGCCCCGCTCCCGGGCGGCCCGCGCGGCCTCGGGGTCCACTCCGGACGGGACCGCCACGAGCAGTCCGCCCGGGCGCAGCGTGCGCAGGGAGCGCAGCTGGTGGGCCGGGTCGCCGATGGAGTCCACGACGAGGTCGGCGTCGCGGACCTCGTCCTCGAAGCGGACGGCGGTGTGGTCGAGGACCTCGTCGGCGCCGAGCGAGCGGACGAAGTCCGCCTTGGCGGGACCGGAGGTGCCGATCACGTACGCGCCGCGGGACTTGGCGATCTGCACGGCGAGGTGGCCGACGCCGCCCGCGGCCGCGTGCACCAGCACGCGCTGCCCCGCGCGGACGCCGGCCGTGTCGACGAGGATCTGCCGGGCGGTCAGGGCGGCCAGCGGCAGCGCGGCGGCCTCGGCGTGGGTCAGGCCCGCGGGCTTGCGCGCGAAGTGCCGGGAGGGCGCGGTGACGTACTCGGCGAACGCGGCTCCCAGGTGCGGGAAGCGCGGCATCCCGTACACCTCGTCCCCGGGCTGGAACAGCGTCACGCCGAAGCCGACGGCCTCCACCGTGCCGGAGACGTCCCAGCCGAGGGTGAAGGGCGGCGCGCCGAGCCAGCCGGCGATGCCCTCGCCGGCCCGGGTCTTGACGTCCACCGGGTTGACGCCGGCCGCGTGCACCCGGACGAGGATCTCGGTGGGCTGCGGCTCGGGGCGCTCGACGTCGGCGAGGCGCAGGACCTCGGGGCCGCCGAAGCGGTCCTGGACGACGGCCTGCATACGGGGGGCGGGTGCGGACATGGGTGCTCCTGTGCGTGACTGCTGGGGTCGGCCCGGTGGCCGCTCACCATGCTGCGCGGCGCCGTCCGCGACGCCCAGACGGCACTTCCGGGTAACCGCTCCGGGAATAGCCCGGGGCCCGGAATCAGTTGTTCCGCGCGTGGAAGACCTGTGCCCCTGCCGTCCCCTCCTCGACCGCCTCGGCGACCGCTGGTCCGCCCTGACGCTGACCCTGCTCGGCGAGGACGGCCCCGCGTACTTCGGCGAGCTGGAGCGCCGCATGAGCCCGGTGAGCCGCAAGGTGCTCACGCAGACGCTGCGCGGGCTGGAGCGGGACGGGCTGGTGCGCCGCACGGTCGAGGACGGGCCCGTGGTGCGGGTGGCGTACGCCCTGACCGGGCTCGGGGAGAGCCTCGCCGGGCCGCTCGCCGCCCTGCGGGGCTGGACGGACCGCCACCAGGAGTCCGTGGAGCAGGCCCGCGCCGCCTACGACGCCGCGCGGCCGGAGCCCGGCGTGACCGTCCTGCGGGAGCGGGCGGCCCTCGGCCGGGCGGCTCCCGCGGAACGCTCCGGGCTCAGTCGTTCCGCTTGAGGTACGTCACGAGCACGACGCCGTTGCCGAACGAACGCGTCCCCTTCAGGTCGTAGCGCTCCGGGGAGAACTCCGCCGAGAACAGCGGGATGCCCTTGCCCGCCACGAACGGGTTGATCTTCACCACGAGCTCGTCGATCTCGGCGCGCAGCTGCCCCGCGAGGTTCGCGCCGCCGCACAGCCAGATGCCCTTGCCCTCCTCCTGCTTGAGGTCGCGGACGAGCTCCACCGGGTCGCCGCTGAAGACGGTCACCGCGGGGTCGGGGCTGGTGGCGAGGGACTGCGAGACGACGTACTGGCGCAGGTGCGGGTACGGGCTGGTCATGCCGATCGACAGGCCGGGCTCGTAGGTGTTGCGGCCCATCAGGACCGTGTCGAAATCCCGGTTCTCCGGGCCCAGGCCGACGGCGTCGCGGCCGCGCGCGGAGACGGTGTCCGGGTAGCTCTCGATCAGGGCCCCGACGTATTCGTCGTCCAGGATCGACATCATGAACTCGAACTCGTCGCCCGGGCCGGCGATGAAGCCGTCGATGGTGGTGGCGATGAAGTAGGTGAGCTTGCGCATGGGTTCCCCCGCTCGGTACGTATCGCCTCGTCAGAGGTCTGCCGGGCGCCAACGTACCGGGCGGGGGCGGCCCCCGTCCTACACCGGCACCGCCTCGCCGGTGAACGTCCGCCACAGCTCCGCGTAGCGCCCGTCACGGGCCAGCAGGGCGGCGTGCGTGCCGTCCTCGACGACGCGGCCGTGGTCCAGGACCACCACCCGGTCGGCGCGGGCGGCCGTGGTCAGCCGGTGGGCGACCACCAGCGTCGTGCGGCGCCCGGCCAGGCGGTCCGTGGCCTGGTTGACCAGCGCCTCGGTGGCCAGGTCCAGGGCGGCGGTGGCCTCGTCCAGCAGCAGGACGTCCGGGTCGACCAGCTCCGCCCGGGCCAGGGCGATCAGCTGGCGCTGGCCGGCGCTGAGGTTGCGGCCGCGCTCGGTGACCGGGTGCAGGTAGCCGCCGTCCAGCGTGGCGATCATGTCGTGGGCGCCGACCGCGCGGGCCGCGGCCTCCACCTCGGCGTCACCGGCGTCCGGGCGCCCGTAGGCGATGGCGTCCCGCACCGTGCCCGGGAAGAGGTAGGGCTCCTGGGGGACGACGCCGAGCCGGTGCCGGTAGGCCGTGGGGTCGAGCTCGCGCAGGTCGTGCCCGTCCACGCGGACCGCGCCGCCCGTCGGGTCGTAGAACCGCGCCACGAGCTTGACGAGGGTGGACTTGCCCGCGCCGGTCTCGCCGACGAACGCGACGGTCTGGCCGGCCGGGATCGTCATGCTGATGCCGGACAGGGCGTCTTCGCCGTCCCCGTAGCGGAAGGCCACGTCGTCGAAGACGATCTCGCCGGTCAGCTCCCGTACCGGGCGCGGCCGCTCGGCCACGGGCGTGGTGGTCGGCTCGCGCAGGAGGCTCTGCACCCGGCCGAGGGAGACGGTGGCCTGCTGGTACCCGTCGAAGACCTGCGACAGCTGCTGGACGGGCGCGAAGAACAGGTCGATGTAGAGCAGGTAGGCCACCAGCGCGCCCGCGGTGAGCGTGCCGTCGCTCACCCGGCCGGCGCCCACGATCAGCACCGCTGCTGCGGCGACGGACGACAGCAGCTGGACGAAGGGGAAGTAGACCGATATCAGCCACTGGCCGCGGACGCGCGCCTGCCGGTAGGACCAGCTGCGCTCCGCGAACCTCCGGGCGCCGGCCTCCTCGCGGCGGAACGCCTGCACGATGCGCAGGCCCGCGACGCTCTCCTGCAGGTCGGCGTTGACCAGGCCGACGCGCTCGCGCGCCAGTTCGTACGCCTTGACGCTCTGCCGCCGGAAGACGACGGTGCCGACGATCAGCAGCGGCAGCGTCGCGAAGACGACGAGGGCCAGTTCGACGTCGATGACGAGGAGGGCGACGAGGATGCCGAAGAAGGTGAGGACGGAGACGACGGCGGTGACCAGTCCGGTCTGCAGGAACGTCGACAGGGCGTCCACGTCCGTCGTCATCCGCGTCATGATCTTGCCGGTGAGCTCGCGCTCGTAGAAGTCGAGCCCCAGCCGCTGGAGCTGGGCGAAGATCTTCACGCGCAGGGCGTAGAGGATCCGCTCGCCCGTGCGGCCCGTCAGGCGCGTCTCCGCGACCTGGGCGCCCCACTGGGCCACGACCACCAGCAGGGCCAGCCCCGAGGCCGCCCAGACCGCTCCCAGGGCCAGTTGCTGGACGCCCTGGTCGATGCCGTGCCGGATCAGCACCGGCAGCAGCAGGCCGGCGACGGCGTCGACCGCCACCAGCAGCAGGCTCAGCACCAGTGGCGTGCGGAAGCCGCGCAGCAGCTGCCGCAGCCCGTAGGCCTCCTCCGGGCGGGCGGCCCGCTCCTCGTCCACGTCGGGGGTGTCGTCCGCGGGCGGCAGTGCGGCCACCTTGGCGAGCAGTTCGGGCGTGGCGGGCATGCCGGTGACGCCGTCGGAGCTTCCGGCGGGCTCGTCCTTGCGCACCCACAGGGAGGGGGTGACGCCGCCGGCCAGGATCCGCCGGGGCTTGAGGGGGGCCGCGTCGACCTCGGGACGGGAAAGACCGTCCACGCGCGCGTGGTCGTTCGTACGGCCGAGGGCATCCGCACGGTCCGGGACGCCGGGGAGGGCGACCGGTGCGGTGCTTCCCGCCGGGTCCTTCGTCAGGCCCGCCAGCTCGCCCGGGTCCGTCAGCAGGGTGCGGTAGCGCTCGCAGCGCTCCTCCAGCTCCTCCGCCGTACCGACGTCCACGAGCCGGCCGCCGTCGAGGACCGCGACCCGGTCGGCGAGCGCCAGCGTGGAGGCGCGGTGGGCGATGAGCAGGGTCGTGCGGCCCGCCATGACGCTTCGCAGCGCCTCGTGGATCTCGTGCTCCACGCGCGCGTCGACCGCGGACGTCGCGTCGTCCAGGAGCAGCAGGCGGGGGTCGGTGAGGATGGCGCGGGCCAGGGCGACGCGCTGGCGCTGGCCGCCGGAGAGGGTCAGGCCCTGCTCGCCGACGGTGGTGTCGTAGCCGTCGGGCAGGTCGCTGATGAATCCGTCGGCCTGCGCGGCGCGCGCGGCGGCGCGGACCTGCTCGTCGGTGGCGTCCGGGTGCCCGTAGGCGATGTTGTCGCGGATGCTGTCGGAGAACAGGAAGCTGTCCTCGGGGACGAGCCCGATGGCGGCCCGCAGGGACGGCAGCGTGAGGTCGCGGACGTCGTGGCCGCCGACGCGCACGGCACCGCCGGTGACGTCGTAGAAGCGCGGCAGCAGCAGCGAGACGGTG
This sequence comes from Streptomyces sp. URMC 124, assembly GCF_051386455.1. Lineage (NCBI taxonomy): Bacteria > Bacillati > Actinomycetota > Actinomycetes > Kitasatosporales > Streptomycetaceae > Streptomyces > Streptomyces sp. URMC 124. Next base: position 18,784 of record NZ_JBPQTS010000056.1, on the reverse strand, counting down.
GACTTGCCGCTGCCGGAGGCGCCGACGACGGCCACGGTCTCGCCGGGCTCCAGGCGCAGGGAGAACCCGTCGAGGACGGGCCGCGCCGGGTCGTAGCCGAAGGTGACGTCGTCGAACTCGACGGTGGCGGGGGCGTCCTGCGGCAGCTCGCGCGCGCCGGGGCGCTCCTGGACGACCGGTTCGGTGTCGACGAGTTCCAGGACGCGCTCGACGCCCGCGCGGGCCTGCTGGCCGACGGTGAGGACCATGGTGAGCATCCGCACGGGCCCGACGAGCTGGGCCAGGTAGGTCGAGAAGGCGACGAACGTGCCGAGGGTGATCTGGCCGCGCGTGGCCATCCAGCCGCCGAGGGCGAGCATGGCCACCTGGCCGAGCGCGGGGACGGCCTGCAGGGCCGGGGTGTAGCGGGAGTTCAGGCGGACGGTGCGCAGACGCCCGGCGAAGAGCTTGCGGCTGACGTCGCGGAGCTTGGTGCTCTCCTGCTCCTCCTGGCCGAAGCCCTTGACGACGCGGACGCCGGTCACCGCGCCGTCCACGACACCGGCGACGGCCGCGGCCTGGCCCTGGGCGTACCAGGTGGCGGGGAAGAGCCGGGTGCGGCTGTGCCTGGCGAGGATCCACAGCGCGGGGGCGACGGCGAGGGCGACGACGGTCAGGAGCGGGGAGAGGACCACCATCACGACGAGCGAGATGGCGAAGAGCATGAGGTTGCCGATCATCATCGGCAGCATGAACAGCAGGCTCTGGATCAGCTGGAGGTCGCTGGTCGCGCGGCCGACGACCTGGCCGGTGGACAGCTCGTCCTGGCGGCGGCCGTCGAGCCGCGCGATGGCCTCGTGCATCTCGGTCCGCAGGTCGTGCTGGACGTCGAGGGCGAGGCGCCCGCCGTAGTAGCGGCGGACGTACGTCAGGCCGTAGACGACTACGGCGGCGGCTATGAGGAGCGTGGCCCAGGGGGCCAGCGGGCGCTGCTGCGAGCCGATCACGTCGTCGATGATCAGCTTGGGTATGAGGGGCACGAGCGCCATGACGGCCATGCCGGCGAGCGAGGAGCCGAGGGCGAGGATCACCGTGCCGCGGTAGCGCCAGCAATAGCCGGCGAGCCGCCTGGCCCATCCTTGACCTGTCGTTTCCTTCGCCGCTGCCACCCGAGCCTCCCGCGCTGCCGCTCTCGTCCTGCTGACGGAGGCCCCAACGCCGTGGGCTGCGGATTTCATCCCGCCGCAACAAGGTACGGGTGCGCGGGCGGGCGGCGCGCTCCCCCTACGGACGCGGCAGGCGCACCGTGAGCGCATAGAGCCGGGTGACCTGCGCAGGGTTCTGGTTGTCGTCGCTCACCAGGAGCAGGCGGAGGAACCCTCCGTTCCGTTCGGTGACGGCGAGCCCCTCGATGTTGTCCAGCAGCGGGTTCGGCTGCGGCTGCCGGGCGGTCGCGCCCAGGGACGGGCAGGCGCCCACGTCGGCGAGCAGCGTCTTGCGCACGGGCCGCACGTGCGGGCCGCCGGGCAGGTTCGTGACGGCGCTGACGTCACTCGCGCCGCGCGGGTCGGCGAGGTAGAGCCGCACGGTGTTGCCGAAGCCCGCCGTGAAGCCGCGCTCCAGCACGAGCAGGCGGCCGTCCCCGGCGGCGGTGATCTCCGCGACGCCGAGGCCCTTCTCGGCCGGGTAGGCGTACTGCGGGCCGGCGGCGAACTCCTGCCGGCCGTGCCGCTGCCAGGTCTGCAGGCGCACGAGCGGTCTGCCGGCGGTGTCCTGCCCGTCCCCGGCGAGGGCCTGCTCCATGGAGGCGATCAGGGTGCGCCCGCCGGGCTGGAGGGTCAGGCCCTCGAAGGTCTGGTTGGGCGCCGCGCGCCCGGCCGGGGCGACCCGCAGGGCCTCCGGCACGGGCAGCCGGCCCAGGAGCCTGCCGTCCCGGTCGTAGCGCCGGACGGACGGCTCGGTCTCGGAGGTGACCAGGCGGGTGCCGTCGCGGTCGACGACCAGGCCCTCGGAGTCGAGCGGTCCGCCCTTCTCGTCGGCGAGTCCCACGGCCCGCACGGGGGTCGCGGAGGGCGCCCGGCCCCCCTGCCGGCGCACGTCGAACGAGAAGAGCTGGGAGCGGTCGGAGACCGCGGCGACGGTGCCGTCCCCGTCGACGGCGAGGGCCGAGAGGTTGCCGACGAGCGAGCCCTGGAACGTCGTCTTGTCCAGCCCGTCGGAGAAGCCGTCGATCCGTACGGACGGCGAGCACGCGCGCGTGGACGCGTGCGCCTGCGCCGGGCCGGCCCCGGTCGTCGTCAGGCAGGTGGCCGCGGCCAGTGCGGCGGTGGCGGCGGCGAGCAGGGGTCTGGTACGCACGGTGCGGGCCTCCTGGGTCGGCTGCGGGCGACGCCGTCCACCGTAGATCGCCCTGCCTGACACGGGAGTTGATTCGAGTGAATGGCCGGGGAAAACACGGTGGCCGGCCACAGGACTGCGCGGAGTGCCGCGCAGCCCCGGCACGGACTACAGCCCCGGCACGGACTCACAGCCCCGGCACGAACTGCAGGAGCACATCGATGAGTTTGATGCCGATGAAGGGCAGGACCAGCCCGCCCGCCCCGTACAGACCGAGGTTGCGGCGCAGCAGGGCGTGCGCGCTGGAGGGGGCGTAACGCACGCCACGCAGGGCGAGGGGGATCAGGGCGACGATGACCAGGGCGTTGAAGATGATCGCCGAGGCGATGGCCGAGGACGGGCTGTGCAGGCCCATGACGTTGAGCTTCTCCAGGCCCTCGTAGCCGGTGACGCCGCCGAACATGGCCGGGACGATCGCGAAGTACTTGGCGACGTCGTTGCAGATGGAGAAGGTGGTGAGCGCCCCGCGCGTGATGAGCAGCTGCTTGCCGATCTGCACGATCTCGATGAGCTTGGTGGGGTCGGAGTCCAGGTCCACCATGTTCCCGGCCTCCTTGGCGGCCGAGGTGCCCGAGTTCATGGCCACGCCCACGTCCGCCTGGGCCAGCGCGGGCGCGTCGTTCGTCCCGTCCCCCGTCATCGCCACGAGCTTGCCGCCGGCCTGTTCCTCGCGGATGCGGGCGAGCTTGCGCTCGGGCGTCGCCTCGGCGATGTAGTCGTCCACTCCGGCCTCCGCGGCGACGGCCCTGGCGGTGAGCGGGTTGTCGCCGGTGACCATGACGGTCCTGATGCCCATGGCGCGCAGCTCGGCGAAGCGCTCGGCGATGCCGGGCTTGACGACGTCCTTGAGGTGCACGGCGCCCAGGACCCGGCAGCCGTCGCGGTCTTCGAGGGCGACGAGCAGCGGGGTGCCGCCGCCGGCCGCGATGGAGTCCGCGATCCACCCGGCCTCGGCCGGGACCTCGCCGCCGCGCCGGGTCACCCACTGCGCGACCGCGCTGCCGGCGCCCTTGCGGATGCGGCAGAACTCGCCGTCGTAGGCGAAGTCGGCGCCGCTCATCCTCGTCTGCGCGGAGAACGGCACGAAGCGGCCGTGCGCGAACTCCTCGTCGCCGCGGTGGATGCCGTACTGCCCCGCCAGGGCGACGATCGAGCGGCCCTCGGGCGTCTCGTCGGCCAGGGAGGCGAGCTGGGCGGCGTCGGCCAGCAGCTCCGGCGGGACGCCCCTGACGGGCTCGAAGGAGAGCGCACGGCGGTTGCCGAGGGTGATGGTCCCGGTCTTGTCCAACAGGAGCGTGTTGACGTCCCCGGCGGCCTCCACGGCCCTCCCGGACAGCGCGAGGACGTTGCGCTGGACGAGGCGGTCCATGCCGGCGATGCCGATCGCGGAGAGCAGGGCGCCGATGGTCGTCGGGATGAGGGTGACCAGGAGGGCGACGAGGACGGTGATGCTCTGCGGGGCGCCGGCCCAGCCCGCCATGGGCTGCAGCGACACCACGGCCAGGATGAAGATCACGGTCAGGCAGGAGAGCAGGATGCTCAGGGCCAGCTCGTTGGGGGTCTTGCGGCGGCTGGTGCCCTCGACCAGGGCGATCATGCGGTCCAGGAAGGTGTGCCCGGGGCGCGAGGTGACGCGGACCACGACCCGGTCGGAGAGCACCTTCGTGCCGCCGGTGACGCCCGAGCGGTCGCCGCCCGCCTCCCGGATGACGGGCGCGGACTCGCCGGTGACGGCCGACTCGTCGACCGACGCGACGCCGTCGACGACCTCGCCGTCGCCGGGGATCGTCCCGCCCGCCTCGACGACCACGAAGTCCTGCGGGCGCAGGTCGGCGGCGACGACGCGCTCCTCCACCCAGTCGCGCCGGTCCATGCCCACCCGCCAGGTGCGCAGCCTGCGGGCGACGGTGGTGTCGCGGGTGCGGCGCAGCGTCTCGGCCTGGGCCTTGCCGCGGCCCTCGGCGACGGCCTCGGCGAGGTTGGCGAAGAGCACGGTCAGCCAGAGCCAGACGCTGATGAGCCAGGCGAAGGCGGACGGGTCGAGGAGCGCGGAGAGGGTGGTGAGCACCGAGCCGGCCTCGACCACGAACAGCACCGGGTGCTTGACCATCACCCGGGGGTGCAGCTTGCGGAAGGCGTCCGGGAGGCAGGCGACGAGCTGCCGGAGGTCGACGGCGCCCCCGGCCACCCGCCGGTGCCGTTTGCGCCCGGCGGGCGGGGCGGGGCTCGGCGGGCGGACGTCCTGTTCGGGGAGGAGGTGCAGGGTCAACGGGGTGGCCTTCGACGGGGACGGAGGTGGGTGATCACCTCAACCCAACCGCCCGGGTACGGTCCGTCACCGGATCCTTACGCGCCCTTGTCGGGCCGCCGGTCCGGCCTTACGCACCTTTGACGCGTCCGTGCGGGGCCCCCGCCCTGAGGGCCGGTACGGGCCGGGAAAGGCACGGGCGCCGGGCGGCCGGGTGTCCCGGTCCGCCCGGCGCCCGGCCGGAAGGGGTGGCGTCAGTCGCGCGAGGCGGCGATCTGGCGCGACATGATCGTCGTCAGCTCGTAGGCCGCGTGGGAGGCGGCCACGGAGGTGATCTCGGCGTGGTCGTAGGCCGGGGCGACCTCGACCAGGTCGGCGGAGACCAGGTTGCAGGAGGACAGGCCGCGGATGATCTCCAGCAGCTCGCGGGAGGTCAGGCCGCCGGCCTCGGGGGTGCCGGTGCCGGGGGCGTGGGCCGGGTCCAGGACGTCGATGTCGATGGAGATGTACAGCGGGCGGTCGCCGACGCGCTGGCGCAGCTGGTCGGCGATCTCGTCGACGCCCCGGCGCATGACGTCGGCCGAGGTGACGATGCCGAAGCCCATCTTCTCGTCGTCGGTGAGGTCCTTCTTGCCGTACAGCGGGCCGCGCGTGCCCACGTGGGAGAGCGCCTCGGTGTCGAGGATGCCCTCCTCGACGGCCCGGCGGAACGGCGTGCCGTGGGTGTACTCGGCGCCGAAGTAGGTGTCCCAGGTGTCCAGGTGCGCGTCGAAGTGCAGCAGGGCGACGGGGCCGTGCTTCTTGGCGACCGAGCGCAGCAGGGGCAGGGCGATGGTGTGGTCGCCGCCCAGGGTCATCATGCGGGCGCCGGTGCCCAGCAGGTCGTCGGCCGCGCCCTCGATGGTCTCGACGGCCTCGTCGATGTTGAACGGGTTCGCGGCGATGTCACCGGCGTCGGCGACCTGCGCGAGGGCGAAGGGGGAGGCGTCCTGCGCCGGGTTGTACGGGCGCAGCAGGCGGGAGGCCTCGCGGATGGCGTTGCCGCCGAAGCGGGCGCCCGGCCGGTAGGAGACGCCGGTGTCGAAGGGCACGCCGACGACGGCCACGTCCGCGGTGCCGACCTCGTCCAGGCGCGGCAGCCGGGCGAAGGTCGCGGGCCCGGCGTAGCGCGGGATGCGGGAGGAGTCGACGGGGCCGCGCGGTTCACGGGGGGCGGGGGTGCTCATGCTGGGGAGCCTCTCGAATCACGGACGCGTTACGGTCGAACCAACGTCGGGGCGGCTGCGGTGGACGTACCCGAGGGTAGGCAGGGCGGCGGAATCCGCACATGTACGTAACCGTGGGTCCGGCCCCTCCATATGGACACCGCGTCCAGCACCGCATGATCGGGGGAGACAATGAGCGGCATGCCGATACCGACCCGCAGCGAACTGATCGACCACCTCGTCCGTACGCGCATCGCCGGGGCGGTCGCGACGCCCCGCGAGAACAACCTCGACCACTACCGCAAGCTGGCGAACGGCGACCGCCGCTACTGGTTCGGCCTGGAGCTCGGCGACCGCTGGACGGACGAGCAGGACGTGCTGGCCGTGATGGCGGAGCGCTGCGGCGTCAGCGACGACCTGAACCACCGGGCCGGCCAGGACCACATCGACCCCGAGCTGACGGCCGACGCCCTGGACCGCATGGCGAACGTGCTGCGCAAGGCCGCGGAGAGCCGGCAGCGGGTGCTCTTCGCGACCGGCCACCCGGGCGCCCTGCTGGAGACGCACCGCGTGACCGCGGCGGCGATGCGCGCGGCGGGCTGCGAGGTCGTGCGGATCCCGGGCGGCCTGGCCGCGGACGAGGGCTGCGTGGTGCAGTTCGCGGACGTGGCGGTGTACGAGGGCGGGGCGTCGCTGTGGCACACCCACTCCCCCAACCCGATGACCGCGATCCTCGACGGCCTGCTGCGCGAGGGCAGCCCCCTGCCGGACCTGGTCGTCGCCGACCACGGCTGGGCGGGCTGTGCGGCGCAGCGCGGCATCGACGCCGTGGGCTACGCGGACTCCAACGACCCGGCGCTCTTCCTCGCGGAGGCGGAGGGCACGCTGCAGGTGGCCGTCCCGATGGACGACCACGTGGTGGACCCGCGCTACTACGAGGCGATGACGGCGTACCTGCTGGCGGCGGCGGGGCTCTCCCCGGGCGTCTGAGAGGCGAGGGGGCCGCTAGCCCTCCGTCGGCTCGGCGCCGCCGTTCCAGCCGCGCACGCACAGCCATGCCCCGCCCCAGACGAGGGCGGCCTCGGCGCCCCGGAACACCAGGAAGCCCACCGCCCGGGGCGCCCCGGTCAGCTCGACGAGCGAGGAGTGCCACAGGAAGACCAGGGCGACGCCGAGGACGATCGCCAGCGCCCCTGCGGCCATCAGCAGCACTCTGAGCGTGGTTCCCGTCCGTGCAGCCGTACGTGTCATTCCGACCCCTCCCCGTGCGTCAACCCGCCGAGGTTACCGGTCAGTCGCGCGGACGGGGAACCCTGACGACCCCCTCCTGGATCACCGACACGGCCAGCTGCCCGCTTTCGGTGAAGATCCGCCCCCGGGCCAGCCCGCGGCCGCCCTGCGAGGTGGGGCTCTCCTGGTCGTAGAGCAGCCACTCGTCGGCGCGGAACGGGCGGTGGAACCACATGGCGTGGTCCAGGCTCGCGCCGACGACGTCACCGACGGCCCAGCCGCCCCGGCCGTGCGCCAGGAGGACGGAGTCGAGGAGCGTCATGTCGGAGACGTAGGTGGCCAGGCAGATGTGCAGCAGGGGGTCGTCGGCCAGTTTGCCGTTGGTACGGAACCACACCTGCGACTTGGGCTCGCGCGGCTCCCCCACGCTGCCGAACGGCGGCTGGTCCGCGTACCGCAGGTCGACCGCCGAGCGGGCGTCCAGGATGCGCTCCACGACGCCGGGGCCGCCCAGGAGCTCCTCGTAGCGGGGCAGCATCTCCGCCGCCGTGGGCAGGCTCTGCGGGTCCGGCGCCGGCGGCATGGCCTCCTGGTGCTCGAGCCCCTCCTCGTGGCGCTGGAAGGACGCCGACAGGTGGAAGATCGGCTGTCCGTGCTGGACGGCCACGACGCGGCGCGTGGTGAAGGAGCCGCCGTCGCGGATGCGGTCGACGGTGTAGACGATGGGCACGGCGGGATCGCCGGGCCGCAGGAAGTAGGAGTGCAGGGAGTGCGGGGCACGGTCCGCGGGGACCGTGCGCCCGGCGGCGACGAGGGCCTGCGCGGCGACCTGGCCGCCGAAGACGCGCGGGACGAGGATGGCGCGGCCGGTGGTGCCGCGGAAGATGTCCTGCTCGATCGGCTCCAGGTCGAGCAGGGCGAGCAGGTCGTCCAGGGGGGTACGGGTAAGGGGCTCGTTCATGGTGACAGGGGCTTACCGGCCTACAGGCCCATCGACTTGGCGACGATGGACCGCATGACCTCGCTGGTGCCTCCGTAGATGCGGCTGACGCGGGTGTCCGCGTACAGGCGGGCGATGGGGTACTCCATCATGTAGCCGTAACCCCCGTGGAGCTGGAGGCACTTGTCGATGACGACGGCCGCCCGCTCGGTGGTGAAGAGCTTGGCGGAGGCCGCGTCGGCGGCGGTGAGCTCGCCCGCGTCGTGGGCGTCCAGGGCGCGGTCGACGACCGCTTCCATGGCGTCGACCTCGGACTTGCAGTCGGCCAGCACGAACTTGGTGTTCTGGAAGGACGCGACGGAGGTGCCGAAGACCGTCCGGTCGCGCACGTACTCCTGGGCGAAGCGGATGGCCGCGGCGGCCTGGGCGTAGGCGGCGACGGCGATGCCCAGCCGCTCCTGCGGCAGGTTCTGCCCCAGGTAGCCGAAGGCCTTGCCCTCCTCGCCGAGCAGGTCCTCGACGGGCACCTTGACGTCGGTGAAGGACAGTTCGGCGGTGTCGGAGGTCTTCAGGCCGAGCTTCTCCAGCTTGCGGCCGACCGCGTAGCCCTCGGAGCCGGTGTCGACGACGAGGATGGAGATGCCGGCGCGCCGGTCCTCGGGGGTGGGCGGCGCGGTGCGGGCGCAGACGAGCACCCGGTCGGCCTGGACGCCGCCGGTGATGAAGGTCTTCGCGCCGTTGAGGACGTAGTGCGTGCCGTCCTCGGAGAGCCTGGCGGTGGTCTTCATGCCGGCCAGGTCCGAGCCGGTGCCGGGCTCGGTCATGGCGATGGCGGTCATCATGTCGCCGGAGACGAAGGGCGGCAGCCAGCGCCGCTTTTGCTCCTCGGTGGCGTACTTGAGGAGGTAGGGCAGGCACAGCGCCGTGTGGACGCTGCTGCCGCCGAAGCTGACGCCCGCGCGGGCGCACTCCTCGGTGATGACGGCCTGGAACTTGAAGCTGCGCTCGCCCGCGCCGCCGTACTCCTCGGGCACCTCAATGCCGAAGACGCCGAGCCCGCCGAGCTTCTTGTAGAAGTCGCGGGGCGCGGCACCGGCTTCCCGCCACTCGTCGTAGACGGGCACGACCTCGGCCGCGATGAAGTCGCGGATCGTCTCGCGGAAGGCCTCGTGGTCCTCGTTGTACACCGTGCGACGCATTGGCTGCCATTCCCCTCGTACGGGCCCGGCGACCCCGGGCTCATGCCTGGCCAAGCGCTTGCTCAGGCGAAAGCTACCGGGGAGTCACCAGGACTGTCCAGAGTGGACTGAGCCGAACGGGTGACGCCCGCAGGTCACCCCGCGCGGCCCCGGAAGATCACCCTGCGGACGGCTCGGAGGGCCCCGCGAGGCCGCCGTCCGACAGCGACGCGAACGCCCCGTGGGCCAGGCGGCGCAGCAGCGCAGCCGTGGCCGTGCGGCCCGGGAGCGCGCCGGGGCGGCCGAGGTGCGGGGTGGAGTTGAGCAGGCCGAAGACGGCGTGGACGGCGGCGCGGACCTCCGCCTCGCCGCTGTCCGGGTGCAGGCGGCGCACGACGTCGACCCACAGCTCCACGTACTGCCGCTGCAGCGAGCGGACCTGCTTGCGGTCGCTGTCACGCAGCTGGCCCAGCTCGCGGTCGTGGAGGATGATCAGGGCCCGGTCGTCCAGGGCGAAGTCGATGTGGCCGTCGATGAGGGAGCCGAGGACGGCGGCCGGGCCCTCGCCCGTCGAGGTGGCGTCGATGACGCGGCGCTGACCGCCCGCGAAGAGCCGCTCGCTGATCCCGACCAGGAGCTCGGCGAGCATCGCGTCCTTGCCGGCGAAGTGCCGGTAGAGCCCGGGCCCGCTGATGCCGACCGCGGCGCCTATCTCGTCGACCCCCACGCCATGGAAGCCGCGCTCCGCGAAAAGGCGGGCCGCCTCCCGGAGGATCTGCTCGCGGCGGGTGGGGGCGGCGGGTGCCGGGGTGCGGGTCGGTGCGTCGTTCACGAAAGTGATTCTAGACAGCGGCGTTAGTGGTCGTTAACCTGAAGGCAACGTGTTAACGCTCATTAACCGAGCGGCTCATTGACCGAGCAAGGGAGCTCGAGTACATGCAGCAGGCACCGGCGCTGGGGAGCGCCGCCGATCCGGCCTCCGACGCCTGGCGGGTGAACGAGGCCGCACACCGCGAGTTGTCCGCGGAGCTGCGGGAGCGGCTGGCCGCGGCGCGGCTCGGCGGCGGGGAGCGGGCCCGGGCGCGGCACACCGCCCGCGGCAAACTGCTGCCGCGCGACCGCGTCGACACCCTGCTGGACCCCGGCTCGCCCTTCCTGGAGATCGCCCCGCTGGCCGCCGAGGGGATGTACGGCGGGGCCGCACCCGCCGCGGGCGTCGTCTCCGGGATCGGCCGCGTCTCCGGGCGCGAAGTGGTGATCGTGGCCAACGACGCCACCGTCAAGGGCGGCACGTACTACCCGATGACGGTCAAGAAGCACCTGCGCGCCCAGGAGATCGCCCTGGAGAACAGGCTGCCCTGCCTGTACCTGGTGGACTCGGGCGGCGCCTTCCTGCCCATGCAGGACGAGGTCTTCCCCGACCGCGACCACTTCGGCCGGATCTTCTACAACCAGGCCCGGATGTCCGGCGCGGGCATCCCGCAGATCGCCGCCGTCCTCGGCTCCTGCACCGCCGGCGGCGCCTACGTCCCGGCGATGAGCGACGAAGCGGTGATCGTCCGCGGCCAGGGCACGATCTTCCTGGGCGGTCCGCCGCTGGTGAAGGCCGCCACGGGCGAGGTCGTCACCGCCGAGGAGCTGGGCGGCGGCGAGGTGCACTCCAAGGTGTCGGGCGTCACCGACCACCTCGCGGAGAGCGACGAGCACGCCCTGCGGATCGTCCGGACCATCGTCTCCACGCTCCCCGAGCGGGGCGCCCTGCCCTGGCCCGTCGAGCCGGCCGAGCCCCCGGCCGTCGATCCCGCCGGACTCTACGGCGCCGTCCCCGCCGACTCCCGCACGCCGTACGACGTGCGGGAGGTCATCGCCCGCATCGTCGACGGCTCGCGGTTCGCCGAGTTCAAGGCCGAGTTCGGGCAGACGCTGGTGACGGGCTTCGCCCGGATCCACGGCCACCCCGTCGGCATCGTCGCCAACAACGGCATCCTGTTCTCCGAATCCGCCCAGAAGGGCGCGCACTTCATCGAGCTGTGCGACCAGCGCGGCATCCCCCTGGTCTTCCTGCAGAACATCTCCGGTTTCATGGTCGGCCGGCAGTACGAGGCGGGCGGCATCGCCAAGCACGGCGCGAAGATGGTGACGGCCGTGGCCTGCACCCGCGTCCCCAAGCTCACCGTCGTCATCGGCGGCTCCTACGGCGCCGGCAACTACTCGATGTGCGGGCGCGCCTATTCGCCGCGCTTCCTGTGGATGTGGCCCAACGCCAAGATCTCCGTCATGGGCGGCGAGCAGGCCGCCTCCGTCCTCGCCACCGTCAAGCGCGACCAGCTCGAAGCCCGCGGCGAGAGCTGGAGCGCCGAGGACGAGGAGGCCTTCCGGGCCCCCGTCCGCGAGCAGTACGAGACCCAGGGCAGTGCCTACTACGCCACCGCCCGCCTGTGGGACGACGGCGTCATCGACCCCCTGGAGACCCGGCAGGTGCTGGGCCTGGCGCTGACGGCCTGCGCCAACGCCCCCCTGCCCGAGAAGGACACCACCGCGCCCGGCTACGGCGTCTTCCGGATGTGAGGCGGAGCATGTTCGAGACTGTCCTTGTCGCCAACCGGGGCGAGATCGCCGTCCGGGTCATCCGCACGCTGCGCGCGCTCGGCATCCGTTCGGTCGCCGTCTTCAGCGACGCCGACGCCGAGGCCCGGCACGTCCGCGAGGCCGACACCGCCGTGCGGATCGGCCCGGCCGCGGCCGCGGAGAGCTATCTGTCGATACCGCGCCTGCTGGACGCCGCCGCCCGCACCGGCGCCCAGGCCGTCCACCCCGGCTACGGCTTCCTCGCCGAGAACGCCGCCTTCGCCCGCGCCTGCGCCGACGCGGGGCTCGCCTTCATCGGCCCCCCGGCCGGGGCCATCGAGCTGATGGGCGACAAGATCCGGGCCAAGGAGACGGTGCAGGCCGCGGGCGTGCCCGTGGTGCCCGGCTCCTCCGGCAGCGGCCTGACCGACGCCGAACTCGCGGCCGCGGCCCTCGGGATCGGCATGCCCGTGCTGCTCAAGCCCTCCGCGGGCGGCGGCGGCAAGGGCATGCGCCTTGTGCGCGACGCCGCCCTGCTCGGCGAGGAGATCGCCGCCGCCCGCCGCGAGGCCCGCAGCTCCTTCGGCGACGACACCCTCCTCGTCGAGCGCTGGATCGACCGCCCCCGCCACATCGAGATCCAGGTCCTGGCCGACGGCCACGGACACGCGATCCACCTGGGCGAGCGCGAGTGCTCCCTGCAGCGGCGCCACCAGAAGATCATCGAGGAGGCGCCCTCGCCGTTCCTCGACGAGGCCACCCGCGCCGCGATGGGCGAGGCGGCCGTCCAGGCCGCGCGCTCCTGCGGCTACGCGGGCGCGGGCACGGTCGAGTTCATCGTGCCGGGCGACGACCCCGCCTCGTACTACTTCATGGAGATGAACACCCGCCTCCAGGTCGAGCACCCCGTCACCGAGATGATCACCGGCCTGGATCTGGTCGAGTGGCAGGTGCGGGTCGCCGCCGGCGAGCGGCTGGAGCTCTCCCAGGAACAGGTGACCCTCAGCGGCCACGCCGTGGAGGCCCGCATCTGCGCCGAGACCGCCCGCGTGAGCCCCGACGGCGCCCGGGTCGACTTCCTGCCGTCCGCGGGCACGGTGCGGCTGCTGCGCGAGCCCGCGGGAGAAGGCGTCCGCGTCGACTCGGGCCTGACGGAAGGCACGGACGTCGGCACGTCCTACGACCCCATGCTCGCCAAGGTGATCGCCCACGGCCCCGACCGGGAGACGGCCCTGCGCCGCCTTCGGGCCGCCCTCGCGGGCACGGTCGTCCTGGGCGTCGACACCAACACGGGCTTCCTGCGGCGGCTGCTGGCGCATCCGGACGTGGTGGCGGGCGCGCTGGACACGGGCCTCGTCGACCGCGACGCCGTCACGCTGGTGGAGCGGGAGGTGCCGGCCGAGGCCTACGCGGCGGCGGCACTGCTCCGGCAGCAGGGGCTGGAGCCCGTGCCCCACGGCTGGGTGGACCCCTTCTCGGACCCCTCGGGCTGGCGCCTGGGCGGCGAGGCGGCGTGGACGCCGCACCACCTGCGCGTGCCCGGCCACGAGCCGGTGACGGTCCGGGTGCGCGGCACCGCGCGGCACGCGCAGGTCGTCGCGGACGCCCCCGCGCCCGCCGCGGACGGCGGGCAGCTCCCGGCCCCGGGCGGCACGGCGGGCGCGGCGCCGCCCCGGGCGGCCCCGGTCTCCGCCGGGCTGGTGGCCGCCGGGCCCGGCACGGCCGGCAGCGGGCAGCCGGTACCGGCCGCGGGGGCGGGTGCCGGAGGCGGCATCACCCTCCACTACGACGGTGTCACCCGGCACTTCACCGCTGCCCCCGGCCCGGAGGGCACCTGGCTCGGCCGCGACGGCGACGCCTGGCACCTGCGCGACCACGATCCCGTCGCGGCCGCCGGCAGCGGCGCGGGAGCCGGTGGGCTGGACACCCTCACCGCCCCCATGCCCGGCACCGTCACGCTCGTCAAGGCGAGCGTGGGCGAGTTCGTCAGCGCCGGGCAGAGCCTGCTCGTGGTGGAGGCGATGAAGATGGAGCATGTCATCTCCGCCCCGCACGACGGCACCGTCACCGAGCTGGACGTCACGGCCGGCGCCACCGTCGCCATGGACCAGGTGCTGGCGGTCGTCACGCCCGCCGCCCCCGCGGAGGAGTCATGATCAGCGGACTGCCCATGGCCGTGCCGGAGCCCGGCCTCCCCTCCCGCGTCCGGATCCACGAGGTGGGCCCGCGCGACGGCCTGCAGAACGAGAAGACCGTCGTCCCCGTCGAGGTGAAGGCGGAGTTCATCCGCCGCCTCGCCGCGGCGGGCCTGTCCACCGTGGAGGCCACGAGCTTCGTCCGCCCCGAGTGGGTGCCGCAGCTCGCCGACGCCGAGCAGCTGATGCCCCTGCTCGGCGGCGTGGACGCCCGCCTGCCCGTCCTCGTGCCGAACGCCCGCGGCCTGCAGCGCGCCCTGGACCTCGGTGCCCGCGAAGTGGCCGTCTTCGGCAGCGCCACGGAATCCTTCGCCAAGGCGAACCTCAACCGCACGGTCGAGGAGTCGCTGGAGATGTTCGCGCCGGTCGTGGCCGAGGCCCGCGGGGCGGGCCTGGGCGTCCGCGGCTATCTGTCCATGTGCTTCGGCGACCCCTGGGAGGGAGCCGTCCCGCTGGAGCAGGTCGTCCGGGTCGCCCGCCGCCTGCTGGACCTCGGCTGCGACGAGCTGAGCCTGGGCGACACGATCGGTGTGGCCACGCCCGGCCACGTCACCGCCCTGCTGACCGCCCTGAACGAGGCGGGCGTGGAGACCGGCCGGCTGGCCGTGCACTTCCACGACACCTACGGCCAGGCCCTGGCCAACACCCTGGCCGCCCTGCGGCACGGCGTCACCACCGTCGACGCCTCCGCCGGCGGCCTCGGCGGCTGCCCGTACGCGAAGAGCGCCACGGGCAACCTCGCCACGGAAGACCTTCTCTGGATGCTCGCCGGCCTCGGTGTCGACACCGGGGTCGATCTCGGCCTGCTCACCGCCACCAGCGTGTGGATGGCCGAGCAGCTGGGCCGGCCCAGCCCGTCCCGTACCGTCCGCGCCCTCTCCCAACAGGAGTCCTGAGCCATGCCGCTGGACCACCGCCTCACCCCCGAGCACGAGGAACTCCGCCGCACCGTGGAGGAGTTCGCCCACGACGTGGTCGCGCCCAAGATCGGCGACTTCTACGAGCGCCACGAGTTCCCGTACGAGATCGTGCGGGAGATGGGCCGCATGGGCCTCTTCGGGCTGCCGTTCCCCGAGGAGTACGGCGGCATGGGCGGCGACTACCTGGCCCTCGGCCTGGCCCTGGAGGAGCTGGCCCGGGTCGACTCCTCGGTGGCCATCACCCTGGAGGCCGGCGTCTCGCTGGGCGCCATGCCCCTCTACCGCTTCGGCACCGAGGAGCAGAAGCGCACCTGGCTGCCGAAGATGTGCTCCGGAGAGATCCTCGGCGCCTTCGGCCTGACGGAGCCGGAGTGCGGCTCGGACGCCGGCGGCACGCGCACCACGGCCCGCCTGGACGAGGCCACCGGCGAGTGGGTCATCAACGGCACCAAGTGCTTCATCACCAACTCCGGCACCGACATCACGGGCCTGGTCACGGTCACCGCCGTCACCGGCCGCACGCCGGAGGGCAAGCCGCTGATCTCCTCGATCATCGTGCCCTCGGGCACGCCGGGCTTCACCGTCGCCGCCCCCTACTCCAAGGTCGGCTGGAACGCCTCGGACACCCGCGAGCTGTCCTTCTCCGACGTGCGCGTCCCCAAGGCCAACCTCGTCGGCGAGGAGGGGCGCGGCTACGCCCAGTTCCTGCGGATACTGGACGAGGGCCGCATCGCCATCTCCGCGCTGGCCACCGGCCTGGCGCAGGGCTGCGTGGACGAGTCGGTGAAGTACGCCAAGGAGCGGCAGGCCTTCGGCCGCCCGATCGGCGCGAACCAGGCCATCCAGTTCAAGCTGGCCGACATGGAGATGCGGGCGCACACGGCGCGCCTCGCCTGGCGGGACGCCGCGTCCCGGCTGGTGCACGGCGAGCCGTTCAAGAAGGAGGCAGCGCTCGCCAAGCTGTATTCGTCGGAGATCGCGGTGACCAACGCCCGCGAGGCCACGCAGATCCACGGCGGCTACGGCTTCATGAACGAGTACCCCGTCGCCCGCATGTGGCGCGACTCCAAGATCCTGGAGATCGGCGAGGGCACGAGCGAGGTCCAGCGCATGCTGATCGCCCGCGAGCTGGGGTTCGCGGGCTAGGGCGGCGGCCCTCGCCCGCGCGAGAAGGCCCGCGGCGGGCCGGGTGAAGGGTGCGGCCCCGCACCCTTCACCCGGCCGCGGCGATCAGCCACGACGAACGCACCCGGCGGTGCCGTGCCCGCCCGCGGCCCGGTCCGGCACCGCCGGTCCCCGCCGCGGGGGTCACTCAGCGCCGCGGCAGGTCAGGGCCGCGAGCCTCCCCGGCCTGCCGATGCCGGCCACGGCACCTGTGGCGAGCGGTAGTACGCGATGCCGAGCGCGTCCCAGCGCGGTCCCTGCGCGGCGAGCCGCGTCCGGTAGGAGGCCCAGTCGTGCGCGGCCCGCGGGGACCAGCCGAGTTCGGCGACGGCCGTCAGCCGGGGGAAGGCCATGTACTCCAGCTGTGCGCTGTTGGTGATCGTCTCCGTCCACAGCGGTGCCTCGACGCCGGCCACGGCCGCCGCGGGCACGCCCTCCAGATAGCCGCCGGGGTCCCAGTCGTAGGACTGCCGGACCTCGACCAGGCCCGCCCACTGCAGGCCCAGCGGCGTGTCCTTGGTGTACTTCATGTCCAGGTAGGCCCGGTCCGCGGGCGAGAGGACCAACCGCGCGCCCGCCCTTGCCGCGGCGGCCACCTGAGCCCGTTCGGCGGCGCCGGTCCGGCCGTAACCCCAGTACTGCAGCAGCGCGCCCGGCGCCGGGCGCGCCCCGGCCAGCTGGTGCCAGGCGACGACCGTCTTGCCGTGCCGGGCGACGACGGGCTGCACCCGCTCCATGAAGGCCGCGTAGTCGGCGGAGCTGGTGGAGTGCGCCTCGTCGCCGCCGATGTGCAGGTAGGGGCCGGGCGTGAGCGCCGCCAGCTCCCCGATGACGTCCTCCACGAAGTCGTAGGTGTCCTGCTTCGCCACGCACAGCGAGCTGAAGCCGACCTCGGTGCCCGTGTAGAGGGGACGGGCAACGCCGTCGCAGTTGAGCCGGGCGTACGAGGCGAGCGCCGCGTTGGTGTGGCCCGGCATGTCGATCTCGGGCACCACGGTGAGGTAGCGGCTCGCGGCGTGGCGGACGATCTCGCGGTAGTCGTCCTGGCTGTAGGAGCCGCCCGGGCCGCCGCCCACCTGCGTGCTGCCGCCGTGCGCGGCGAGCCGCGGCCAGGAGCGGACGGCGATGCGCCAGCCCTGGTCGTCGGAGAGGTGCAGGTGCAGGGCGTTGTACTTGTAGAGGGCGAGCTGGTCGATGTACCGCTTGACCTGGTCCACCGTGAAGAAGTGCCGGGCGACGTCGAGCATCGCGCCGCGGTAGCCGTAGCGCGGCGCGTCGGTGACGACGCCGCCCGCCACGGTCCAGGGGCCGGGCTGCCGTTCGGTGCGCTCGGCGCGGGCGGGGAGCAGCTGGCGCAGGGACTGGACGCCGTGGAAGAGCCCGGCGCCCGCGCGCGCGGAGATCGTCACCGCGCGGGGGGTGACGGTCAGCCGGTAGCCCTCCCCGCCTTCCCCGCCGTCTGCCGGGCCGCCTTCCTCGTCGTCGAGCACCAGCCGGATGCCGGGCCCGTCCGTCCCGCCGGGGACGACCGGAAGGCGGTAGCCCGTCGAGGGGCGCAGCAGCCCGGCCAGGTAGCCGCCGATCCGCGCGGCCTCCGCGTTGCCCGGCGGCACCCGCACGACGGTGCGGGCGGTGATCTCGTACGGCTCGCCGCCGGGCCGGACGGACGCGGGGGCGGGCACGATGCTGCGGTCGAGCGGGGCCGGGGCGGGCTCCGCGGCCCGGGCCGGGAGGGCCGTGCCGGCGGCGGAGAGGAGGAGCAGGGCGAGGCCGGTCGTCACCAGACGCCTCGCGTTGCTGCACCCGGGGCTCATGCGTCTCAAGAGAACGTCCCTTCAGCGTGCCGCTCACGGGAATTCGCTCGTACGAACGACCACTTGGGTAGCGCCGGGCCGGTCGGCCGTCAAGGCCCGCGCCGGGATCCGGGCCGGATCCGAACCGGCGCCGGGGTCGAGGTCCGCGCCTTCCCGAGCGTACGTGCCTGAGAGAATTCGCCCATGGCTGAGATCCTCCAGAAGGACGGTACGTGGACCTTCGACGGCGACACGATACGGATCGTTCCGGGCCGCGAGCGCGGCGTGCACCTGATGCGCCAGACCCTGGGTGAACTGGCCGTTCCGCTGCAGGCGGTGGCGGGGATCTCCTACGAACCGGGCCGCAAGCACGGCCGTCTGAGGCTGCGGCTGCGCGACGGGGCCGACCCCCTGCTGCAGGCCGCGCGGGGCCGGCTGCCGGAGGCGGCCGATCCGTACCGGCTGACGGTGGAGTCCGGCCGCGCGGGCGTCGCGGAGTACTTCGTGGACGAGGTGCGCAACGCCCTCCTCCTGGAGCAGGTCCCGGACGGCCCGTCCGACCGCTATCTCCTGCCGGGCCCGACGCTGCCGCTGTCGGTGGGCGCCGGGGACGGCACGGTCACGTTCGACGGCGAGCGGGTGCGCCTGGAGTGGAACTGGACGACCGAGGAGGGCAAGAAGTCCGCCGGTCCGCAGGCCTTCGCGCTGGCGGAGATCCGCGCGGTGGAGTGGCTGCCCTCCGCCGGCCTGGAGAACGGCTACCTGCGCTTCCAGGTCCTCAAGGAGCCGACCAAGGCGCCGCCCAAGCACGACCCCCACGCGATCGACCTCTTCGGCTTCAAGAAGGACCCGCTGATGGCGATGGTCGCGGCCGCCGTCCTCGCCCGGATGCCGCACCCGTCCGCGGCGGGGGCGCAGGCCGCCCCGCCCCCGCTCGCCGGCGCCCCGGCCGCCCTCGCCGAAGCCC
>NZ_JBPQTS010000055.1:0-40011 GCF_051386455.1 Streptomyces sp. URMC 124 | reverse complement strand
CCATGTGCAACTGGGCGGACAGCGCCCGCCCCCGCCGCCGTCCCCGACGTCCTCGACGGCCGTGACGTGCTGACGGGCACCGGTCCGGAGCCCGCGGGCACCCTGCAGGCGGACGCCGGCCCCGACGACGTGCGCCGCAAGGCCCGCATCCCCGTCCAGTCCGCAGGCAAGCCGCTGCCCGGCCCCTCCGACCCGGTCCTGCTGGCCAGGGCCCTCGCGGAGCTGGAGCGGATGGTGGGCCTGGAGCCCGTCAAGCGGCAGGTGCGGGCGCTGTCCGCCCAGTTGCACATGGCACGGCTGCGGGCCGGTCAGGGCCTGCCGGTGCAGCCCCCCAAGCGCCACTTCGTCTTCTCCGGCCCCTCGGGCACCGGAAAGACCACCGTCGCCCGCATCCTCGGCCGGGTCTTCTACGCCCTGGGGCTCCTCGGCGGCGACCACCTGGTCGAGGCCCAGCGCTCCGACCTGGTCGGCGAGTTCCTGGGCCAGACGGCCGTGAAGGCCAACGAGCTGATCGACTCCGCGCTCGGCGGGGTGCTCTTCGTGGACGAGGCGTACAGCCTGTCCAACTCCGGCTACTCCAAGGGCGACGCCTACGGCGACGAGGCCCTGCAGGTGCTGCTCAAGCGCGCGGAGGACAACCGCGACCGGCTCGTGGTGATCCTCGCCGGCTATCCCGAGGGCATGGACCGGCTGCTGGCCACCAACCCCGGCCTCGGCTCCCGCTTCACCACACGCGTCGACTTCCCCAGCTACCGTCCCTCCGAACTCACCAGCATCGGCGAGGTGCTGGCGGCCGAGAACGGGGACGGCTGGGACGAGGAGGCGCTGGAGGAGCTGCGCAGCATCAGCGCGCACGTCGTCGCCCAGGGCTGGATCGACGAGCTCGGCAACGGCCGCTTCCTGCGCACCCTGTACGAGAAGAGCTGCGCGTACCGCGATCTGCGGCTGTCCGGATACCCGGGCACCCCGACCCGCGACGACCTGGCCACGCTGCGCCTGCCGGACCTGATGCAGGCCTACGGGGAGGTGCTGTCGGGGCCGGGCCGGGGCGCGCGGCGCGACGGGTCCCGCGACCCCCAGGATCCGCCCGCCTAGCGGTCCCGGCCGCCTCCCCCGGCGCAGGCCGTGCGGCCTACTTCCCGTCCTTCTCCTCCGCGGCGGCGGACTCCGCCTCCGGGTCGTAGCTGCTCGTCCCCTCGTCCAGGAGGGGCTCCTGCGTCTTGAGGTGGGCCGGGGCCAGGGCGCGCAGGACGTGGTAGCCGGAGAGGACCACGATCGTGCCCAGGGCGATGCCGCTCAGCTCGAAGTTCTCACTGATCTTCAGGCTGACGCCGCCGATGCCGATGATGACGCCCGCGGCGACGGGCACCAGGTTCAGCGGGTTGCGCAGGTCGACCTTGTTGTGGACCCAGATCTGCGCGCCGAGCAGGCCGATCATGCCGTAGAGGATGACGGTGATGCCGCCCAGCACGCCGCCGGGGATCGCGGCGACGACGGCGCCGAACTTCGGGCAGATGCCGAAGAGGAGGGCGAAGCCGGCCGCGGCCCAGTAGGCGGCGGTGGAGTAGACGCGGGTGGCCGCCATGACGCCGATGTTCTCGGAGTACGTGGTGTTGGCGGGGCCGCCGACGGCGGTGGAGAGCATCGTGGCGACGCCGTCCGCGGAGATCGCGGTGCCCAGCTGGTCGTCCAGCCGGTCGCCGGTCATCTCGCCGACGGCCTTCACGTGCCCCGCGTTCTCGGCGATCAGCGCGATGACGACCGGCAGCGCGACCAGCGCCGCGGACCAGCCGAAGCTCGGGGCGTGCAGCGACGGCAGGCCGATCCAGTCGGCCCGGGAGACCCCGGACAGGTCGAGGCGCCAGTGGTCGACAGCCTCCGGGCCGCCGTTCACCGAGTGGATCCTGCCGAAGAGGCGGTCGAAGAGCCATGAGATCGCGTAGCCGAAGACCAGGCCGAGGAAGATCGCGACGCGCGACCAGAAGCCGCGCAGGCACACCACGGCGAGGCCGGTGAAGAGCATGGTCAGCAGCGCCGTCCACTGGTCCTGCGGCCAGTACGTGCGGGCCGTGACCGGCGCCAGGTTGAAGCCGATCAGCATGACCACGGCGCCGGTGACCACCGGCGGCATCGCCGCGTGGATGATCCTCGCGCCGAACTTCTGCACCACCAGCCCGCTCAGCAGGAGCGCCGCGCCGACCACGAAGATCGCGCCGGTGACGGCCGCGCTGCCGCCGCCCTGTGCCCGGATGATCGCGGCGACGCCGACGAAGGACAGGCTGCACCCCAGATAGCTGGGCACCCTGCCGCGCGTCGCGAGGAGGAACAGGATGGTGGCGACGCCCGACATCATGATCGCGAGGTTGGGGTCCAGGCCCATGAGGACCGGAGCCACGAAGGACGCGCCGAACATGGCGACGACGTGCTGCGCGCCGAGTCCGGCGGTCCGCGGCCACGAGAGCCGCTCGTCGGGCCGGACGACGGCTCCAGGGGCGGGGGTGCGCCCGTCTCCGTGCAGGGTCCAGCGCACGCCGAGGCCCATGGAAGCTCCCGAGAAGTCGTGTGGGGGGTGATGATCCGGTTCATGCTAAGCCGGGCCGGACGGTGCTCCGGTCCACCCGTCCCCGCCCGCCGCCGCGGGGTTTTGGCTGCAACCGGCGCAATCGGTCACCCGTAGGACTGTATGACCGTCTTCCCATGCTGTTCTCCGCTCTACGCACGGTATCGGTGCCATTGTCCGATTCCTGCAACTCAGGAGAAAACACATGCGTAAGCTCGCCGGCCGCGCCGCGGCCGCTGCCATCATCGCCGCCGTCGCGATCGTCCCGGCCGCCGGAGTGGCCCAGGCCGCCCCCGCCACGCCGGCGGTCGCCTTCCACGACGACGACCACGACCGTGACGGCCGCGACCACGGCCGCGACCACGGACGTGACCACGGCCGCGACCACGGCCGCGACCACGACCACGGCCGCGACCACCACGACGGCTGGGGCGGCCACCACAACGGCTGGGGCGGTCACCACGACCACGGCGGCTGGGGCGGCCACCACCGCGACCACGACTGCGACCACGGCTGGGGCTGGGACGACTGGGGCTGGGGCGGCGGCTGGGGCGGCGGCCACCACCGCGGCCACGGCGGCTGGGACGACGACTGCCACCGCAGCTGCGGCTGGGGCGGCCACCACGGCGGCTGGGGCGGCTGGGGCGGCGGCTGGGGCATCCTCGGCGGCATCCTCTAGTTCCCCCTGCACCTCATCACCACGGCGCGGGCCGTGCGACGGACCTCACCGGTCCGCCGCCCGGCCCGTCCGGGATTTCCCCCTCCGGCCCCGGGGCCCGGAGCCCCGCGATCCGGGGCTGCGGACCCCGGGGCCGGGGCCGTCCGGCCGGCCGTCGTTCAGCCCGTCCTCGACCGCTCCCCCGGCGCCTTCGCCGCCGCCGCGCGCTCCGGCTCCCGGGTCCGCAGCACGCCCGCCCCGGCCACCAGCCCCGCCGCCAGCACGGTGACCAGCCCGAACGACGTCACCAGGGAACTGGCGTCCGCGATCTGCCCGATGGCGGCCGGGGCCACAAGCCCCGAGGTGTAGGTGATCGTCGCGACACCCGCGATGGACTGGCTCGGCGCGGGCCCGCTGCGCCCCGCCGCCGCGAAGGCCAGCGGGACCACGACGGCGATGCCCACGCCGATCAGCGCGAACCCGGCGATGGCGGACGGCACTCCGGGGGCCGTCACCACCAGCAGCCCGCCCGCCGTGGCCAGCACCCCGCTCGCGCGCACGGTCCGTACGGGCCCGAAGCGCCGCACGACCGCGTCGCCGGCGAACCGGGCGAGGGCCATCGTGCAGGAGAACGCCGTCGTACAGGCGGCGGCGACGCCGGGGCTCGCGCCGATGACGTCGCGGAGGAAGACCGCCGACCAGTCCAGGCTCGCGCCCTCGGCGAAGACCGCGCAGAAGCCCACAGCGCCGATGACGAGCGCCGCCCGCGGCGGCAGCGCGAACCGGGGCGGCGGGTGCTCGTCGGCGGCGGTGCGCAGGTCGAGGACCCAGTGGCAGGCGACCGCGCCGAGCACGGCCAGCACCGCCGCCGCGAGGCCCAGGTGGACCCGGGCGTCGAGGTCCGCGTGGGCGGCGGCCGCCCCTGCGGCCGACCCGGCGAGCGCGCCCGCGCTCCACATCCCGTGCAGCCCCGACATGATCGAACGGCCCAGCCGCTCCTCGGTCTCCACGCCCAGCGCGTTCATGGCGACGTCCGCCGTGCCGGACGTCGCCCCGTAGACGAACAGCGCCCCGCAGAGCGCGAGCAGCCCCGGAGAGAGAGCGGGCAGGGCCAGCGAGGCGCACCACAGGACGATCAGCCCGCGCAGCGCGGCCCGGGAGCCGAAGCGGTGGCTGATGCGGCCCGCGAGCGGCATGGCGCAGGAGGATCCGATGGCGGGGAGGACGAGCGCGAGGCCCAGCTCGCCGGAGCTGAGGTCCAAGTGGCTCTGGATCCAGGGGATACGGGTGGCGAAGCTGCCGGTGACCGCGCCGTGGACGGCGAACACCGCGGCCACGGCGAGCCGTGCGCGGTGCAGCCGGCGGCCGGCGCGGTCCGTGGCCCCGTCTTTCGCGTCCATGGCGCCTCATCCTCCCCGACGGGACCCGCGCGGGTCGACCCCGTCACGGACCCCGTCCGGGCGTCAGCAGGCGCCCGCGTCCTGCCACACCCCCCATTCGCCGGTGGTGCCGGGCTCGTCGCCCTGGGTCCACCACCTGGCCTTCCAGGAGTGGGACTTCCAGGAGACGGTGGCGCCGCCGTTGTACACGGCCGCCTTGTCCCACTGCGGCGCGGTGCAGGTGCCGCCGGTCGGCTTGCCGGTGGGGGTGCCGGTCGGCGTTCCCGTCGGGGTCGGCGTGGGGCCACCGGGGTCGACGACGGTCGTGCCGCGGGCCAGGTCGCCGGCGAGGGCGTACGTCTTGCCGCCGAAGGTCACGGTCCAGTTGGAGGGCGTCGACACCGGCAGGTAGTAGACGAGGTCGAGGTCCGCCGAAGCGCCGGGCGCGAGCGGCTGGGAGGCGGGGAGCTTCACGGAGACCCGGTTGTAGTCGCCTTTGAGGCCGCCGATGTTGTCGGCGGCGGTGTGGTCGCTGCGGACGACCTTCAGCCCCCAGCCCGACTGGTCCTTGGCGTTCCCGGGCGCGGAATTGCCGTAGTCGAACTGGAATTCCGTGCCGCCGGGGAGGGTGACCTTGGTCCGGTTGGTGATGCGGACCTTCGGGTTGATCGGGTAGTTGCTGTCGCCGAGCGGGAAGTTCGTGAAGCTGACGTCCACGTCGAGGGCCTGGGCGGGCAGGTCGGTGGTCGCGCGGCGGGCGCCGTAGGCGGGTGCGGACTTGAACGCGTCGTACATCGCGGTGGTGAGGGTGCTGCCCGGTTCGTACTGCCCCTTGGCGGCGTTCCAGCCGTAGTCGCCGGCGAGTTCCCAGACCATGGTCCCGCCGAGGCCCTTGTCGACCACGTACTGGGCCTTGGCCTTCACCGACTGCTCGTCCTCGGTGGACAGGAAGACCTTCTTCTCCGCGTTCCAGAGCCAGGGCGCGGTCAGGCCCGTGTCGTAGTTGCGGGCGTAGGTGCCGGTGAGCTTGGTGCCGGCCGGGAAGCCGTACTTCCCGGCGTAGTCGCCGACGACGCCCTTCTCCAAATTCTTGGCGTGCCACATCGGGTTGGAGCCGGCCGGGGACTCCTTGCCGGCGTCGTCCTTGTCGTGCCAGAGGTTGTCGATGCCGACGGCGCCGTCGCCGCAGGTGGTGAGCCCCGATCCGGCCGGGCAGGAGGTGGTCTTCGCCGTGCCCCACAGGCCGTTCGTGCCGCCGGTGACGTTCTTCCAGCCGCGCGTGTAGTAGGGCAGCCCGAGGTTGATCCGGCCCGCGGGCATCGATCCGCGGAAGTAGTGGTAGGCCCAGTCGCCGTTGAGGTAGCCGGTCCCGCCGTACTGGGCGGTGGTGTAGACGCCCCACTTGGCGAGCTCGGCGTCCTTTCCGTCGTCGTAGAGCGCGGCATTGGGGCCGACGAATTCGTTCCAGGCGCCGTGCAGGTCGTACGACATGACGTTGACGTAATCCAGGTACTTCGTGGTCTGGTACGTCTCCATGCCGCGCAGCAGGTATGCGGAGGAGGGTGCGGCGACCGAGAGGAGGTAGTGCTTTCCGTCCGCCGCGCCGGCCTTGTCGAGCTTTTCGCGGAGCGTCTTCATCAGGGCCGCGTACCCCTTGTTCAGGCCCCCGCGGCGGGCGTTGGCGAGCGCCCAGTCCTTGGGGTTCCCGGCGTCCTTCATCGACGTCGGGTATTCGTAGTCGATGTCGACGCCGTTGAATCCGTACTTCTTGACGAAGGCGACGGCCGAATCGGCGAAGGTGTCGATCCCGGCCTGGTTGACCGAGCCGTCGGCGTTGGTCGCCGTCTTGTAGAAGCCGCCGGAGTCGACGCGCTTTCCGTTCTCGTCGATGTAGCCGCCGGTCTCGGCCCAGCCGCCCACGGAAATGAGGGTCTTCACCTGCGGGTGCTGCTTCTTGTACTTGTTCAGCAGGTTGAAGTGGCCCTTGTAGGGCAGCTCCGGGTCCATCTCGGCGCCGGGGACGCCGGGCCAGGTCATGCCGGTCGCGGGGTTGCCCGCGCCGTCCGCGCCCACGGAGATCCTGTCGTCGGGGCCGACGTGCGCGAAGGCGTAGTTGAGGTGGGTGACCTTGTCCCACGGGATGTCGGGGGCGAGGTAGGCGGGGGTGCCGTCCTTGCCGGTGCGCCAGCCCGTGAAGTAGCCGATGACGCGGCGCTGGTGGTCGGCGCCCATCTTCTCGCGGCCGGCGGAGTCGTAGACGGAGCAGTAGGGGACGTCGGTCCCGGGGGTGGCGTAGAGACCGTCGGGGCGGCAGGCCGCCTGGTCCTCGGCGTGCGACGTGGTCGCCGAAACGGTGCCGATCAGCAGCCCGGCCAGGGCGGTGCCGACGGCGGCGACGGTGATCCCGCGGCGGGCGCGGGGACCGGTACAGGATCTCTTTCGGGGCTTGCGGCTCTCCCGGGGCTCCCGGTCTTCTCGGAACAACACGATCAGGTCCTCCAGGTGGGGTGCCCGGCGGTGCCGGGCGGGCGGGGGGTGAGCGTCGTGCCGGTGCCCGCCGGTGTGCGCCCACCGGCGGGCCGTACTCCTCGGAGGTGTGGCAGAGGTTAAGAGGACTAGACCAGTGCGTCAATAGGTATGGACCAAGCCCGGGAATCGGAGCCGGACGCTCCGCCGCACCCCCGCGCAGGCCTTGTGCGGCCCGGGGTCCGGCCCGGGATCCGCCCCGGGGTCTGGTACGTCACATCGCCGTGGACACCGCGCCGCCGCCCGGCGTACGCTCGATCCCGTCGACCAGCGGTTTTGAGAAGCCGCGGGCCGTACGCATGTAGCATGACCAGACATTTGAGAAACGCAGCGCACTCCGGGGTCGGTGAAAGTCCGAACCGGCGGTTACAGTCCGCGACCCGACCGCATCCAGCGGCCGGTTGACCAGGTGAAATTCCTGGACCGACGGTTAAAGTCCGGATGGGAGGCAGTGCGCGGCGGGTCCGTATCGGCACACCGTCGCAGGTGGCCCGCCCTCACGGGCGGCCCTTCCCGCGCGGCCCCCGCAAGGGCCGTGGTGTCCCCCGCTGCGGCGTACCCGCTTCTTTCGTCGTCCCGTACGACAGCCCCGGAGTCCGTGCCCGAAGAGGCAGGAGGACCCGGTGGCCACCGCGACCGAAGCAGACGCGATGCGACGCGCCCTCGCGCTCGCCGCTCGCGCCCTTGGCGCGACGAGCCCCAACCCCGTCGTCGGCTGCGTGATCCTCGGCCCCCGGGGCACCGTCCTGGGCGAGGGATGGCACCGCCGCGCCGGCGGCCCGCACGCCGAGGTCGAAGCCCTCGCCGCGGCCTCCGCCGCCGGTCACGACGTGCGCGGCGCCACCGCCGTCGTCACCCTCGAACCCTGCAACCACACCGGCCGCACGGGCCCCTGCGCCCGGGCCCTGATCGACGCCGGCATCGGCCGCGTCGTCTACGCCGTGGCCGACCCCACCGAGGCCGCCACCGGCGGCGCCGCCACCCTGGCCGCCGCCGGCGTCGACACCGAGGGCGGCCTCCTCGCCGACGAGGCCGCCGCCGGCAACGCCGCCTGGCTCACCTCGGTGCGGCACGGGCGCCCCTTCGTGCTGTGGAAGTACGCCGCCACGCTCGACGGGCGCAGCGCCGCCGCCGACGGCACCAGCCGCTGGATCACCTCCGCGGAGTCCCGCGCCGACGTCCACCGGCTGCGGGCCGAGGCCGACGCCGTCGTGGTCGGCTCGGGCACCCTGCGCGCCGACGACCCGCACCTGGCCGTGCGGGACCGCGAAGGTGCCGTCCAGCCGCTGCGCGTCGTCATCGACACGCACGCCTCGGTGCGCCCCGGCGCCCGCGTCCTGGACGACGCGGCGCCGACCCTGATCGCGGTCGGCGAGCACGCCGACACCGCCCACCTGGCCGGCGTCGACGTGGTGCGCCTGCCCCGGGCCGGGTCCGGCGGCGGGCTCGACGTGCACGCCCTGCTCCGCGAGCTCCACGCGCGCGGCGTCCGCTCCGTCCTGCTCGAAGGCGGCCCGGCCCTCGCCGGCTCCTTCGTCGCCGCGGGCGGGGTCGACCGCGTCGTCGGCTATCTCGCCCCCGCCCTGCTCGGCGCCGGGCCGGCCGCCCTCGGCGACGCCGGCATCGGCACGATCGCCCGGGCCCTGCGCCTCGAGGTGACCGACGTCGCCCGGCTCGGGCCCGACCTGCGGATCACCGCAGTCCCCACCGCTTCCGCCACCGCCCCTGAGGAGAACTGACAGTGTTCACCGGAATCGTCGAAGAACTGGGCGAGGTCGTCTCCGTCGAGAACCTCGGCGACAGCTCCCTGTTCCGGCTCCGCGGCCCGATCGTGACCCAGGACGCCAAGCACGGTGACTCGATCGCCGTCAACGGCGTCTGCCTCACCGTCGTGGAGACCGCCGACGGCGAGTTCACCGCGGACGTGATGGCCGAGTCCCTCAAGCGCTCCAGCCTGGGCGCCCTCGTCCCCGGCTCGCGCGTCAACCTCGAACGCCCCATGGCGCTCGGCGGGCGCCTCGGCGGCCACCTGGTCCAGGGCCACGTCGACGGCACCGGCACCGTGCTGGAGCGGATCCCCGGCGAGCACTGGGAGATCGTGAAGATCGGCCTGCCGGCCGGGCTGGCCCGCTACGTCGTCGACAAGGGCTCCATCACCGTCGACGGCATCAGCCTGACCGTGGTCGAGGCGGCCGACGAGCACTTCACCGTCAGCCTCATCCCCACCACGCTCGAACTGACCACCCTGGGCATCAAGCAGCCCGGCGACCCGGTCAACCTCGAGGTGGACGTCCTCGCCAAGTACGTCGAGCGGCTGCTCGGGCAGCGCGCCGGTCAGGAGCGGATCGCATGAGCGCCCTCGACTGGCTGAACGGCGAGGCCTTCACGGCCTTCGACCAGCGGGTGATCTGGTCCGACATGATCGGCAACACCATCGGCCTCGCCGCGCTCGCCCTCGGCTGGCGGCGCTCCATATGGACCTGGCCCGTCCAGTTCCTCTCGGGCGTCATCCTCGTCGCCGCGTACGCCTCGGCCCACCTCAGCGGGGGCATCGGCAAGCAGCTCCTCGTGATCGGCGTGGCGCTGTGGGGGTGGCGGCAGTGGACGCGCGGCCGGCGCAGCGCCCAGGACGGCTCCATCGCCGTCCGCTTCGCCACCTGGCGCGAGCGCCTCGCGCTGCTCGGCGGCACCGCCGCCGGCACCCTCGCCGTCGGCGCCCTGTTCACCGCCGTGCCGGAGCTGTCCTGGAACCCGTGGCCCGACGCCTACATCTTCGTCGGCACGCTCGCCGCGATGGTGGCCCAGGCCCGCGGGCTCGTCGAGTTCTGGGTGGCCTGGCTGCTGGTCGACGTCGTGGGCGTCCCGCTCGCGTTCAGCAGCGGCCTCGCCTTCTCCGGCCTGGTCTACGTCATCTACTTCGCCCTGGTCCTGTGGGGCATGCGCGACTGGTGGCTGCGCTCCCGCGAGAGCGTGAAGCCCGCACTGGAAGGAGCACTTTCGTGAGCGACGCACGCGCGGCCACCGGGCTGCAGCCGACCACGACACCCGCACCGCTGCGCCGCGCGGGCGGAGAAGCGAACAAGGGAGCAGGCGCATGACCATCCTGGAGACCGAGGACCGGCCCCTGACCGGCGAGTTCGCGCTCGACTCCGTCGAGCGTGCCATCGCCGACATCGCCGCCGGCCGGCCCGTCGTCGTCGTGGACGACGAGAGCCGCGAGAACGAGGGCGACCTCGTCGTGGCGGCGGAGAAGGTCACCACCGAGATCGTCGCCTTCATGATGAGCGAGTGCCGCGGCCTGATCTGCGTCCCGCTGGAGGAGGACGACGTCGAGCGGCTCGACCTGCCGCAGATGGTCGCCGACAACACCGAGTCCATGCGCACGGCCTTCACCGTCTCCGTCGACGCCTCCCGCGAGCACGGCACCGACACGGGCATCTCCGCCGCGGACCGGGCCACCACCATCCGGCTGCTCGCGGACCCGGCGGCCGTCCCCGGCGACTTCGTCCGCCCGGGCCACGTCTTCCCGCTGCGCGCCAAGCCCGGCGGCGTCCTGGTCCGCAACGGCCACACCGAGGCGGGCGTGGACCTGGCCCGGCTCGCCGGCCTGCGGCCCGCCGCCGCGATCGTGGAGATCGCCGGCGAGGACGGCGCGATGCTGCGCCTGCCCGAGCTGATCCCCTTCGCCCGCAAGCACGGCCTCGCGATCATCTCCATCGAGGACCTGATCGCCCACCGCCGGACGGCGCAGGCCGCCGTGCACCGCGAGGCCGAGACCCGTCTGCCCACCGCCTTCGGCGACTTCCGCGCCTACGGCTACCGCTCCGCGGCCGACGGCGTCGAGCACATCGCGCTCGTCGCCGGTGACCTCTGCGACGGCGAGGACGTGCTGGTGCGCGTCCACTCCGAGTGCCTGACCGGGGACGTCTTCGCCTCGCTGCGCTGTGACTGCGGCCCCCAGCTGCACTCCTCCCTGGAGCGGATCGCCGGAGAGGGCCGCGGCGTCGTGCTCTACCTGCGCGGCCACGAGGGCCGCGGCATCGGGCTGCTGCCCAAGCTGCGCGCCTACGAGCTCCAGGAGGACGGCCGCGACACCCTCGACGCCAACCTCGAACTGGGCCTGCCCGCCGACGCGCGCGACTACGCTGCCGGCGCGACGATCCTCACCGACCTCGGCGTGCGCTCGCTGCGCCTGCTGACCAACAACCCCGACAAGACCGCCGCCCTCGTGCGCCACGGTCTGCGCGTCACCGGCCGCGAGCCCATGCCCGTCCAGGCCGGCGAGCACAACCTGCACTACCTGCGGACCAAGCGGGACCGCATGGGTCACGACCTGCCCTGGCTGGACGCCGACCGCGTGTCGGCCTGCGGCAACCAGTGATCATCACCTCACCGACCGAGCAGCACCCCACCGAGCACCACCCCCACTGAGCACGACACCGACCGAAAAGAGAACGACGTGAGCGGCAAGGGCGCCCCCGAGCTGAGTGTGAAGAACTGCCAGGACCTGCGGGTGGCCGTGATCGCCGCGCAGTGGCACGAGAAGGTCATGGACGGCCTGGTCGACGGCGCCCTGCGCGCGCTGCACGACCTCGGCATCGACGAGCCGACGGTGCTGCGCGTGCCCGGCAGCTGGGAGCTTCCCGTCGCCGCGAAGGTCCTCGCGGGCCGCGGCTACGACGCGATCGTCGCGCTCGGCGTCGTCATCCGCGGCGGCACCCCGCACTTCGACTACGTGTGCCAGGGCGTCACCCAGGGCCTCACCCAGGTGGCCGTGGACACCGGCGTCCCCGTGGGATTCGGCGTCCTCACGTGCGACGACGACGCGCAGGCCCTGGACCGGGCCGGCCTCGAGGGCTCGAACGAGGACAAGGGCCACGAGGCCGTCACCGCCGCCGTCGCCACGGCGGTACTTCTGCGGTCGGTGTCCGAGCCCTGGCACTGACAGCGGGGGCGGACCCCGTAGGGTAGGACGCACCATGTCCAAGAAGACGTTCGAGGAGCTGTTCGCAGAGCTCCAGCAGAAGGCCGACGGCGACCCCGCCACCTCACGCACCGCCGAGCTGGTGGGCAAGGGCGTCCATGCCATCGGCAAGAAGGTGGTCGAGGAGGCCGCCGAGGTGTGGATGGCCGCCGAGTACGAGGGCGCCGACGCCACCGCGGAGGAGATCTCCCAGCTGCTGTACCACGTTCAGGTGATGATGGTCGCCCGCGGAATCTCGCTGGACGACGTCTACTCCCACCTCTGATCCGGCCGGCACCGGCCCCCGGTGCCGCCGCAGTTCTTCCCCTACATCCGCACATCCCCACGCACGAAGGAAACCGACCTCATGCTGCGCATCGCCGTTCCCAACAAGGGTTCTCTCTCCGAGCCTGCGTCGGCGATGCTCCATGAGGCCGGCTACCGCCAGCGCAAGGACCGCAGGGAGCTCGTCCTCGTCGACTCGGCCAACGACGTCGAGTTCTTCTTCCTGCGCCCGCGCGACATCGCCGTCTACGTGGGCTCCGGCAAGCTCGACATCGGCATCACCGGCCGCGACCTGCTGCTGGACTCCGGCTCGCAGGCCGAGGAGATCATGCAGCTCGGCTTCGCCGGGTCCACGTTCCGCTACGCCACCCGGCCGGGCACGGCCAAGGACGTCAGCGAGTTCGGCGGCATGACGGTGGCCACCTCCTTCTCCGGCCTGGTCACCAAGCACCTCGCCGACAACGGCGTGGACGCCGCCGTCGTCCACCTCGACGGCGCGGTCGAGACCGCCATCCAGCTCGGCGTCGCCGAGATCATCGCGGACGTGGTGGAGACCGGCACCACCCTGCGCAACGCCGGCCTGGAGATCATCGGCGAGCCGATCCTGAAGTCGGAGGCCGTCGTCATCCGCCGCTCCGGCGCCCCGGCCGACGACCCCAAGGTGCAGCAGTTCCTCCGCCGGATGCAGGGCGTCCTCGTCGCCCGCCGCTACGTGATGATGGATTACGACATCCGGGTGGAGCACGTGGAGCGCGCGGTCGCCCTCACCCCCGGCCTGGAGTCGCCGACCGTCTCCCCGCTGCACCACGAGGGCTGGGTCGCGGTCCGCTCGATGGTCCCCTCCCGCGACGCCCAGAGCATCATGGACGAGCTGTACGAGCTGGGTGCCCGCGCCATCCTGACCACCAACATCCACGCCTGCCGTCTCTGACCGGCCCGGCCCCTCCCCACCCAGCGAGAGCACCAGCGACGTGTCCACGCCCGCATCCCCGTCCGGCCCGCCCGGGCTCCCGGTCACCTTCCGCCCGACCCGCACCCGCGTCGTGCTGATGAGCCTGGGGACGGCCCTGCTCGCCGTCCTCACGGCGGTGTCCTTCCTGCTCAACACGGCCACGGCCGTGGACCGGGCCTCCTTCATCGGCACCGGCCTGCTCGTCTTCGCCTTCCTCGCGCTGCTCAGCCGTCCCAAGGTCGTCGCCACCCGCGACGGCGTCACCGTGGTCAACCTGACCACGAAGCGGCAGCTGGCGTGGGCCCAGGTCGTCCGGGTCACCCTGCGCCCGGGCGACGCCTGGGTCCATCTGGACCTCGCCGACGGCACGAGCCTGGCAGCCATGGGCATCCAGCCCGGCATCGCCAAGGAGCAGGCCATTGCCAACGCCCGGGCCCTGCGCGCCCTGGTGGAGGAGCACGGCACGGGACGCTCCGCCACCTGACCGGGCCCCGGCGGTGAGCGGGGTTCCTTGATTACTCTGGTGCCACGGGCACACACGTGCCCCGTCCCGCATCGAGGAACCGGCCGTGGCACCTGGACGGCCCGCGGGGCACCTGCGACCCGAGGAGTGACTCCCTCCGGCAATGGACGGATCGTCCTGTAGTACCCGCGCCGCCGCCCGTTCCACGAAGGCGGCGGCATGAGCGTCACCGTGTCCCTGCTGCTGCTCGCGGCAGCACTCCTCCTCATCCTGGCGAACGGCTTCTTCGTCGCCGCCGAGTTCGGCCTGGTGACCGTGGAGAAGCCGGAGGCCGAACGGGCCGCGGCCGGCGGTGACCGCCGGGCCCGCACCGTCGTCGCCTCCCTGCGCGAGCTCTCCTTCCAGCTCTCCGGGACCCAACTCGGCATCACCATCACCTCGTTGGTCGTCGGCATGCTGGCCGAGCCCGCCCTGGGCCGGCTGCTCACCGGGCCGCTCTCCGCCACCGGCCTGCCCGGCGGAGCCGCGCCCGGCGTGGCCGTCGTCACCGGCATGCTGGTGGCGTCGGCCGTGCAGATGGTCATCGGCGAGCTGGTGCCCAAGAACTGGGCCGTCTCCCGGCCCCTGCAGGTCGCGCGGTTCGTCGCCGGCCCGCAGCACGCCTTCGCCCACTTCTTCCGGCCCGTGATCACCCTGCTGAACACGGTCGCCAACCGGCTCGTACGGGCCCTCGGCGTCGAGCCCGCCGAGGAGCTGGCCTCCGCCCGCACCCCGGGCGAACTCGTCTCCCTGGCCCGGCACTCGGCCCGCGCCGGCGCCCTGGAGCAGGACACCGCCGACCTCTTCGTGCGCACCCTCTCGCTCGGCGACCTCACCGCCCAGCACGTGATGACGCCCCGCGTGAAGGTCAGCGCCCTGCAGTCCTCGGCGACCGCCGAGGACGTCCTCAACCTCACCCGCGCCACCGGCCTCTCGCGTTTCCCCGTCTACCGGGAGCGGCTGGACGACATCACCGGCATGGTCCACCTCAAGGCCGCCCTGGCGGTCCCCGCCGAGGAGCGGCTGCGCACCCCCGTCGGGCGCATCGCCGTCCCCCCGATGCTCGTCCCGGGCACGCTGCCCGTGCAGCCGCTGCTGGAGCAGCTGCGCAGCGAGCAGCCGATAGCCGTCGTCGTCGACGAGTACGGCGGCACGGCGGGCGTGGTGACCCTGGAGGACATCGTCGAGGAGCTCGTCGGCGACGTCCGCGACGAGCACGACGCCGCGGACGCCCACCGGCCCGAACTGGCCCCCGTCGCCTGCGAGGACGGCCGCGCCGGCTGGGAGGCGGACGGCGGCTGCCGCGTCGACGCCCTGCGGCGCATCGGCCTGGAGCCGCCGGACGGCCCGTACGAGACCGTCGCCGGGCTCGTCGCCGGGCTGCTGGGCCGCATCCCCGCGGCCGGCGACACCGCCGAACTGTCCGGCTGGCGGATCTCGGTGCGCCTGGTCGCCCACCACCGGGCGGAGCGGGTCCGGTTCGCCCGTACCGCCGGCGGCAGGGGGGAGGCGCGATGAGCGTGCTGCAACTCCTCTTCGCCGCGCTGCTGGTGCTCGCCAACGGCTTCTTCGTGGGCGCGGAGTTCGCGCTCGTGTCCGTGCGCCGCAGCCAGATCGAGCCGAAGGCCGCGGAGGGCTCGGGACGGGCCCGTACGGTCCTGACCGGCCTGGAGAACCTGCCGCAGATGATGGCCGCCGCCCAGTTCGGCATCACCGTCTGCTCCCTGACGCTCGGCGCGGTCGCCGAGCCGACCGTCGCCGCGCTCCTGGAGCCCGTCTTCGAGGCCGTGCGGGTGCCCGCCGGGCTGATCCATCCGCTGGGCTACGTCATCGCGCTGGCCGTGGTGGTCTTCCTGCACCTGGTGATCGGCGAGATGGTGCCGAAGAACCTGGCCATGTCGGCGCCCGACCGGGCGGCGCTGTGGCTGGGCCCGGGGCTGGTGGCGTTCGCACGGGTCTGCCGGCCGGTCACCCGCCTGCTGGGCGCGTGCGCCCACGGCGTGCTGCGGCTCTTCCGCGTCGAGCCCAAGGACGAGGTGGAGGCCGTCTTCACCAGCGAGCAGCTCACCCACCTCGTCGAGGACTCCCGCCAGGCGGGGCTGCTGGAGCGCGCCGAGCAGGAGCGCCTGGAGGACGCCCTGGAGCTGGGCAGCCGCCCGGTCACCGACGTCCTCCTCGACCCGGCCGCCCTGGTCACGGTCGACCCGTCCGTCACCCCGCGCGGCATCGAGGAACTGACGGTGCGCACCGGCTACTCCCGCTTCCCCGTGTGCGCGCCCGGCGGCGCCGTCATGGGCTACCTCCACGTCAAGGACGTCCTGGACCTGGAGGACCGCGACCGCGCGGTGCCGCAGCACGTGTGGCGGCGCGTGGAGACCCTCCGGGCCGAACTCCCCCTGGACGACGCCCTGACGGTGATGCGCAGGGCCGCGGCCCACCTGGCGGCGGTCACGGACGCCTCGGGGCGGGTGCTGGGCCTGGTGGCCCTGGAGGACGTCCTGGAAAAACTGGTGGGCGAGGTCCGCGACCCCTCCCACCGGGAGGTCCCGGTGGCGGCCGTCCGGGTCGCCGACCCACGGGTGCCGCGCAGGCCCCGGGAGCGCAGCGGCGTACTGGCGGGCTGACGACGGGCACTCCCCCGATTCCCCTGCCGCGAGTGGCCCGCGTGGCTAGGCTGAACGAGCCGCCGCCTCACGGTCGGTGAAGCTCGTGGAGGAATCGGGGGAGCCGGCCATGTCCGAACCGTTGGTCCGCGTGGAGACGGTGGAACTGGACGCGCAAGGGTCCCGGCAGATCAGCAGCCGGACCCGCCGCACCGCCTCCCTGGAGGAGCGCTCCGAGGAACTGGAGCAGGCCATCACCTCCGCGTCCTCGATCGCCCAGGACGCCCTGGCCCGCATCCCGGAGCGCGACGGCTGGCGCGTCGGCAGCCTGCAGGTCACCTTCGGGGTGACGCTCGCGGCCGAAGCCGGGGTGATCCTCTCGAAGGCGTCCGCGGAGGCGTCCTTCGAAGTCACGCTGACGGTGGAACGCGCCTGAGGGGCCCGCGGTGCCCGGATCCGGTTATGCGGTCGACCTCTACCAGGCGGACAGGCCCCTGGGCGCGGGGTTCCTGCTCACGCGGTGCTTCGTCCTGACGGCGGACCACTGCCTGCGGTACCTGGCCGGTGACGAGGAACATGTCAGCGTGCACCTCGGCGACGGCACCGCGGTCGGCGGGCGCGTCTGCCGGCGCATCGAAGAGGCCGACCTCGCCCTGATCGAGGTCCTCGAACCGGAACTGGTGCCGCTGACCCTGCCCGTGGGGGACCTCCCCCGCCGTGGCGACCGCTGGCGCGGCCTGCACCGGCCGACCCTCGGCGACCCCCACCTGGGCGGTCACGTCGACGCGGACGCCGTCGACTACACGTGCGTGGGCGGAGGGCGCATCCAGGCCATGCAACTCGTGGCGGAACAGGCGCTCGGCGACTACTCGGGATACTCCGGCGGGCCGGTCGAGCGCGTGACGACGGCGGAGCGGGGGGCGGCTCTGCTGGGCGTCCTGATCGAGCAGTATCCGGACCGGCAGGCACCCGACCGGGCGGCGAACGTGCTGTTCGCCGTGCCGCTCCGGGAGGTGATGAGCCGCTTCCCCCACTTCCGGACGGGCCACCTGTTGCGGGTGCTGGAGCCGCCCGCGAGCGTCGCGGAACCGGTGGGGCGGCACGAGGAGCAGTCCGCCACGAGGGGGGCGGCGGTTCCGCCGCCGGTCGCGGTCCCGGTCCCGGTGAACGACCTTCCCGGAGGGGATGGCGCTCTTCCCGGAGGGGATGGCGCTCTTCCCGGAGGGGATGGCGCTCCCGTCTCCGTCGACGTGGCCGTCGCCAAGGGCGAGGCGCTGCTGAGTGCGCTCAAGGAGTGGTCGGAACGGGGCCTCATCGACCCGGGGCAGGTGGCCGGGTTGCAGGTGCACATCGCCAAGAACGTCGTCGACCTGGCGCTGGGGGGTGAGGCGTCGTGACGGATGAACTGCGGGAGGCCGTCGGGCAGGCGGAGGAGGCGGTGACCGGCGGGGGCACGGCAGGGGCGGCGCTCACCGTGACCGCCGGGGCCGCGCGCCGCGCCGTGGTGGCGGGGCGCCCCGGCGCCGTCGAGGACGTCTGCTACCTGGCGACGCTCCTGCACGCGCTGGGCCGGTGCAAGACGGCTCTGGTGATCCTGCGCTCCGGGTCCGTCGCCGTGCCGCGCTCCCCTGCCCTCGACGGCTCCGCCAAAGCCGCGGCGCTGAACAAGCTGGCGGCGAGGATGGTCGACCTCGGAGAGCTGGAAGAGGCACGCCGCACGCTGGAAGCCGCGCGGGAATACGACGCCGAACGGCACGTGCGGGCCGAGACGTTCGCCAATCTGGCCGCCGTCCACGCGCGCGCCGGCGACTTCGAGAAGGCCGAGCTCGTGGTGGGCCTCGCGCGCCTCGCGCTCGACGGGGGCGACGAGCGTCAGGTGCGCCTCCTTCTCGCCTCGGTCGACCTGGCGCTCGCGCGCTGGAGCAACGACCCCGTACAGCTCAGCGAGGTGGCCGCCGACGTGCGCGAAGCCGACCGGCGGGCGCCGGCCGCGCCGGAGCCGCAGCCGTCCGCGGACATCTCGGCGCTCGCCTTCCGGGCGGCCGTGGAGTTCGAATGGGCGCGGTCGCTGCGTGCCCACGAGCGCATGGCGCAGGTCACCGACGTACTGGCCACCGTCGCGGCCCGGGCGGCCGCCGAGCTGGGCGCCCGTCACCCGCAGACCGTGACCGCCGTGGCCGACCTGGCCTGCGCGGAGTACGAGACCGTGCGGCGGACGGAGGATCTGCCGCGCCTGCAGCGTGCCGTACGGGCGCTGGAGGAGGCTGCGGAACAGGCCTCGGACTGCTTCGGCGACCGCCACCCCCTCACCATCACCGCGCTGACGAACCACGCGTGCGCCGAACTCGACCTCGCGCGGGCCATGGAGTCGCCCGGTCGCATGGCGTACGCGGAGGAGGCCCTCGACGAGGCCGACCGCGTCGCCACGGCCGGCTTCGGAGCGGAGCACCCCATGGCGCTGCTGGTGAAGGGGACCCTGAAGGCGTGCCGCCGGATGCGGGGCACCGACGGGGCGGCGATCGGCTACGGCAGCCAACTCGTCCTGGTGCGTACGGCCGTCGGCGACGAGTGGCACCCCCGTGAGGAGCTCGTGTCGCCGGACGTGGCCTCCCGGGTGCTGAAGTCCGGTCCGCTGCCTCACCCCGCCTCCGCTTCACTGGAGTTACTCGGGCTTCTGCAGGAGAGTCACGAACTTGCGCTCTCCCACAGCCGGCAGGGGAACTGGAGCCAGGCGCTCAGCGCCCACCGGCGGGTTGCGGCGGCCCGCGAGCGGCTGCTCGGGCAGGAGCACCCCGAAACGCTGGAGAGTCAGTACGAGATCGCCTTGGCCCTGTCCAGGCTGGGCCGTCACGCCGACGCACTGGGGTTCTTCGGGCAGCTCGCCGGTGCCCGCGCCCGGGTGCTCGGCCCCGAGCATTCCGGCACGCTCGCCGCACGCCAGGAGATGGCCTACGTCATGGGCCGGCTGGGGCGGCACTTCGAGGCCTTCCAGCTGTACTCCGAGGTCCTGGGCGCCCGGGAACGCACGATGGGCCCGGAGCACCCGGACACGCTGCTGTGCCGGCACAATCTCGCGCACAGCCTCGGACGGCTGGGGCGCTGGGAGGAGTCGTACCCCATGGCGTGCCAGGTGGCGGCCGCCCGGACCCGTACGCTCGGCCCGGAACACCCCGACACCCTCACCACGCTCTACGAGGTCGGCTGCGCGCTCGGTGCGCTCGGCCGGTGGGAACCGGCCCTTGCGATGTACACCGGCGTGGCCGAGGCCCGGAGCCGCACGCTCGGCCCCGACCACCCCGACACGCTCGCCGCCCGCTACGAGACGGGCGTCTGTCTCGGGCGCCTGGGGCGCAGCGCGGAGGCCCTCGGGGTCTACGACGCGCTCGTCGCGGACCGTGAGCGCGTCGAGGGCCCGGAGGCTCCGGAGACCCTGCGGGCCCGGCACGTCCGGGGCGTCAGCCTCGGCCGGCTCGGCCGCTGGGAAGAAGCCCTGGCCGAGGCCCGTCTGGTCTGCGAGCTCCGGGAGCACGTGCTCGGCCCCGACCACCCCGACGCACTCGTCAGCCGCCGCGAAGTGGCCGTCGCCCTGGGATGGCTGGGCCGCTGGGAGGAAGCGCTCGTCGCGTACCGGCATGTGGCGCGGGACCGGGAGCGCGTGCTCGGGCCCTCGCACGGCGACACCCTCGCGAGCCTCAACGACGAAGCGCACTGCCTCGAACAGCTGGGCCGTACGGCCGAGGCCACCGCGCTCTTCCGCCGGGCGGCCGCGCGCCGCCGCCCGCGGGCGCGGCGTTGACAGGGCATGAGACCACTCGCCGCATCATCCGTTCCGCCCAGGACGCTGATCGTCACGCTGCTCCTGGCCCTCGCCACCGTGCTCGCCCTCGCCCCTCCCCCGTCTCGTGCCACGGGCCCCTCCCCCATCTCGGACCTCTACGGCTCGGACGTCAGACGCCTGCCGACCACCCGTCCTGTCGTCGCGCTGACGTTCAACGCGGCGTGGGACGAGGCCGGGATCGCGGACGTGCTCGGTACGCTCACGCGGCTGGGCGTGCCCGCGGCGTTCTTCCCCACGGGGGACTTCGCCGACCGGCACCCCGGCGCCGTACGGGCCATGGCGGAGCACGGGTTCGGGCTGGGCAACCACTCGTACAGCCACCCGCATTTCGACCGCATCGGCGCCCGGGAGGCGCGGGAGGAGGTGCTGCGCGCGGACCGGGCGATCCGGCGGGCCGGGAGGGTGGAACCCCTGCCGTTCTTCCGCTTCCCGTACAGCGAGGCGCCCGCGGACAAGGTCGCGCTGGTCAACTCGCTGGGCTTCGCGGACCTCGAATTCACGGCCGACACGAAGGGCTACCTCGGCGCTTCCCAGGGCATGACCGTCGACCGGGCCGTCCGCCGCGCCCTGGACGCGCTGACGCCGGGGGCCGTGATCCAGATGCACGTCGGCAGCGACGACGGCGGGCCCGTGCTCGACGCCCTGGCGCTGCCGAGGATCGTCGCGGGCGTGCGGGCGCGGGGGTACGGCTTCGCGGACCTGCGCGCATATGCCGGGAGGTCCTGCCCGTTCATCCGTTCCGGTCAACTACCGCACACGAACCCCTACTCTGCGTATTCACATGTCACTCTGTGTGCATGACGCTGACTTGGGCGAAGCCCGCGGCACCCGCCGGCATCGAGGACGTACTGGCGCAGATGCGCATGCTGGACGGGGCCCTGCCGCCGCGGGACGGGGTGCACGTCTTCAACCGCGTGTACCTGAGGGTCACGGAGCGGGTCGCAGAGCAGGCGGGGTGCGGGGGGTTCGCGGAGGGGGCCGCGGCCACGGAGCTCGCCGTGCGGTTCGCGGCGCGGTATCTGGCCGCCGTCGATCACACGGCGGCCGGCCGCCGGCCGCCGGCGTGCTGGCGGCCGCTGTTCCAGCTGCGGGGCCATCCGGCCGTGCGGCCCCTGCAGTTCGCGCTGGCGGGGATCAACGCCCACATCGGGCACGACCTCGCGCTGGCCCTCGTCGACACCTGCCGTGCGGTGCGCGCCCGGCCCCACCTTATGGAGGCCGACTTCGAGCGGGTGGGCGGGCTGC
This sequence comes from Streptomyces sp. URMC 124, assembly GCF_051386455.1. Lineage (NCBI taxonomy): Bacteria > Bacillati > Actinomycetota > Actinomycetes > Kitasatosporales > Streptomycetaceae > Streptomyces > Streptomyces sp. URMC 124. Next base: position 18,500 of record NZ_JBPQTS010000055.1, on the reverse strand, counting down.
TGATCGCCATGGAGGAGCGGATCCGGGAGGAGCTGATGCCCGGGCCGGATCTGCTGGACGTCGCCGATCCGCTGACGCACCTGGTGGGTTCGTGGTCGCTGCAGGCCGCGCGGCGCGGGGCGTGGGCGTCGTTCCGCGCCCTGTGGGCGGTGCGCGGCCTGCCCGACGTGGCCGAGGAGCTGACCGGCCGGATCGATGAGAGCGTCGGGCTGGTGGGGCGCTGCCTGCTCACGCCTTTGGGGTGAGGCCCCCCGGGCTGGGGGGCTCGGGGGGCCTCGGTCCGTGGTCCCGGGTCAGTCCTCGGGCAGCTCGACCGGCGCGAGCTCGTCGTAGCGGTCGCCCGGGCCGGGGTTGGCCGGGTCGGTCGCCCCGCCGAACTGGTGCATGATGCCCCACACGGCGTTGAGCGCGGTCTGCACGGCGCCCTCCGCCCAGCCGGCGGTCCAGGAGATGTCGTCGCCCGCGAGGAAGAGCCCGCGCTTGTCCTCGGGCAGGCGGTCCTGCATGAAGTGGGTGAACAGGCGCCGCTGGTAGCGGTAGTGGCCCGGCAGGTTCGCCTTGAACGCGCCCATGAAGTAGGGCTCGTTCTCCCAGGAGACGGTGACCGGGTTGCCGATGATGTGCTTCCGGATGTCGACCTTGGGGTAGATCTCGCCGAGCGACTTGAGCATGACCTCCATGCGCTCGTTCGCCGACAGCGGCAGCCACTTGAGGCTGTCGTCGCACCAGGTGTACGACAGGCAGATGACGGCCGGCTTGTCGGGCCCGTCGTCCAGCAGGTAGGTGCCGCGCGTCATCCGGTCGGTGAGCGTCATCGACATGACGTCGCGCCCGGTCTCCTCGTCCTTGTCCAGCCAGAACGGCCGGTCCACCGGCACGAACAGCTTGGAGGACTCCATGTAGTGGGTGCGCTCCATCGCCGTCCAGTGGTCGATGGGGAACAGCGAGTCGTCACAGGCGATCTTCGACAGCAGCATCCAGGACTGGGCGGTGAAGACCGCGGCCTTGTACGTGCGGATGTCGCCGGAGGCGTCGGTGACGGTGATGCCGTTGCCCGCGGTGCGGTGCAGACGGGTCACGGCCGGGCGCGGGTCGCCGCCGTGCAGCGAGGACAGCGAGGTGCCCGGCGCCCAGTGGACGAGCTTCTCCGGCTCGCGCTCCCACAGACGCATCGGAAGCTGCTGGCTGCCGCCGACGATGCCGCGGTGGTGGTCGTCGGCCTCGGTGTAGACGACCCGCAGGATCTCCAGGATGGAGTTGGGGAAGTCGGTGTCCCAGCCGCCGGTGCCGAAGCCGACCTGGCCGAAGATCTCGCGGTGCCGGAAGGACTTGAACGCCTCCGACTCGCACAGGAAGCCGTAGAAGGTCTGGTTGTCGAGCTTCTCGACCAGCTTCGCCCAGATCTCGCGGATGCGCGGCACGTCGCGCTCGCGCAGGGCGCGGTTCATGTCGGAGAAGTCCGCGCCCTCCTCCAGGCAGGCGTTCCACGCGTCGGCGACCTCGCGGTAGACCGGGGGCAGGTCGTCGATGGTCTGCGCGTAGTGCGACTCGCCCTTGAGGTCCACGACGGTCGACGGGGTGTCGGGCGCCAGCGGGTTGGGGAAGGGCTTGGTCTCCAGGCCCACCAGGTCGATGTAGTACTGCAGCGCCGTGGAGCTCGGAGGGAAGCGCATCGCGCCCATCTCGGCGGTCAGCGAGGGGTCGCAGCCCTCGAAGCCGACGGTGCGCAGGCGGCCGCCGATCTTGTCGGCCTCGTAGACGACGGGCTTGAGGCCCATCTTCATCAGCTCGTAGGCGGAGATGATGCCGGACAGGCCGCCGCCGATGACGGCGACCTCGGTGCCGTGCTCGGTCGCCGGTATCTGCCCCAGACCCGCCGGGTGGGCGAGGAAGTCGTCGTACGGGAAGGGGAAGTCCGGTCCGACCATGGTGATCGGGGGCAGGGCCGGCTCCGACGGCTCGTCGTGGGCGGCGGTGGGCACCATGGACGTCATCGGCTGAACTCTCCTGCGAAAAGTGGGGGTTGCGGCTCTGGGCGCCCGGAGGCGGAAGGGGTCAGACGAGCGAGGCGTACAGCTCCGGTCGCCGGTCGTTCAGGTAGGTGTTCTCGGCGCGGGACGCCTTCAGCAGCGCCGGATCGACGTCGGCGACGACCAGGTCCTCGCCGTGGCCCGCCCGCGCCCGTACGGTCCCGTCGGGGGCGGCGAGGCAGCTGAGGCCGGCGAAGGTGAAGTCGCCCTCGTCGCCGCAGCGGTTGGCGTAGGCGATGTAGAGCTGGCTCTCCCACGCGCGGGCCGGGACGATCGTCTGCGGGACGATCTCGTACGGGCGCATCAGCGCGGTCGGCGCGAGCAGCAGCTCGGTGCCGGCGAGGGCGTGGGCCCGCACGGGCTCGGGGAACTCGACGTCGTAGCAGATCAGCAGGCCGAGACTAAGGCCTGCGAAGTCGGCCTGCACGACGGCCTCGGAGCCGGGCCGGAAGTGGGCCGTCTCGTACGCGCCGAAGAGGTGCGTCTTGCGGTAGTTCGCCAGGCGGGCGCCGTCGGGGGCGATGAGCTGCAGGGCGTTGTAGACCGTGCCGCCGTCGGTCTCGTCGCGCTCGGGGTAGCCGTAGGCGACGGCGAGGCCGTGCTCGGCGGCGATGCGGGCGACCGCGTGGGCGCCGGGGCCGTCGGCCGTCTCGGCGCGGTCGGCGACGGAGGCGCCGAGGGCGTAGCCGGTGAGGAAGAGCTCGTTGGTGAGCAGGATCCGCGCCCCTGCCGAGGCGGCCCGGCGGGCGGCGCCGTCGAGGGCGGCGAGGCTGTCCGAGGTGGAGGAGGGAACGCCGGCGGGGCCCTGGTACAGCGCGATACGCGGCGGCGTCATGCGGCCTCACTTCACCTGGTTCGGAGGGGGCGTGCGGGGCCCCTGCGGGGGGCGTGTCGTTAAGACGCCTTGACGGTACGGTCCGCTGTCCTGACCGGACAAGGCGCGTCCGTTGCGTGGGGGCGGACGATTCGTTGCGCCTTTCTTGCGTTTAGGCGCGATTCGTTGCGTGGGCGCCTTCGGGCCCGCGGACCACGGCGTGGCCGAGCACTACCGACCCGCGCCCCGGGGGAACCAGCGGGGCCGGCGCCGGGCCCCTGCCTGACGGGCGGCACGGCACCGCCGGAACGCACCATGGGGGTTGCTCGCCGTCGCGGCGGGAAGAGAAGGGGGCCGACCCCGGACCCCCCTTCCACCGCCACAGCGATCAGCCGACGCGGCGGAGCCCGGCGGCGAACGGAACCGGCCCCGGGCCCCTGCCTGACGGCGGCACGGCACCGCCGGAACGCACCATGGGGGGTTGCTCGCCGTCGCGGCGGGAGGAGAAGAGGCCGGCCCGGCCCCCCTTTCCGCCGCGACGGCGATCAGACACCGCGGCGGAGCCCGGCGGTGCCGAGCGGGCCCCGGGCCCCCGCCTGACGGGCGGCACGGCACCGCCGGAACGCGCCACGGGGGTTACTCGCCGCCGCGGCGGGAAGAGACGGGCACGCGTCCCCGGAGTCACGTCTCCGGGGGCGCCGGGGGCGTGGCGCGGACGGTGTCCCGGACGAGGGCGCGGAGCCAGCGGTGGCCGGTATCCGACTCGTGGCGGGGGTGCCAGGCCATGGAGACCTCGATGGGTGGGAGGTCCAGGGGGATTTCGAAGGTCACGAGGCCGAGCGCGGCCGCGGCCGGGCGGCCGATGCGGTCCGAGACGAGGCCGACGGCGTCGCACCCGGCGACGACGAAGAGCGCCGAGGCGAGCGTCGGCGCGGTGCCGACGACACGGCGCCGCAGGCCGTGCGCGGCGAGGGCCTCGTCGACGGGCCCGGACAGGCGCCCACGCCGGGAGTCGTGGACGTGGCTGGCGGCGGCGTAGCGGCGCAGGGTGACGGGCCCGTCGAGGAGGGGGTGGCCGCGCCGGGCGATGCCGACCATGCGGTCCGTCGTGAGGCGTTCGACGCGGATCTCCGGTTCGTTGCGGTCGATGACGCCGATCTCGAGGTCGAGGGGCCCGTCGCGCAGGGAGGGGACGCCGGCGGCGTCCTCGGCGAGGAAGCGCAGGGTGACGCCGGGGGCCTCGCGGGCGGCCCGGTCGAGGAGCGGGGCGCCGAAGGCCAGCACATGGCTGTCGTGGCCGCTGAGGGTGAAGGCCCGCTCCAGGGTCGCCGGGTCGGCGGGCGCGGCGGGGGCGAAGAGGGACCGGGCGTCGGCGAGGACGCGGCGCACGTCACCCCGCATGGCGAGGGCGCGCGGCGTGGGGACCATCTGACGCCCGGCGCGGACGAGCACGGGGTCGCCGAGGGCACGCCGGATGCGGCCGAGCGTGCGGCTCATGGCGGGGCCGGACAGACACAGCCGGTCGGCGGCGGCCGTGACGCTCTCCTCGGCGAGCAGGGCGTCGAGGGCGACGAGCAGGTTCAGGTCGATTCTGGCCAGCTCGCCGGTCGGCGAGGCCGGGGCACGCCTCTCAGCTGCTTCTTTGCTCATGGCGCAAGTATGGCGGGCGCATCTTGCATGCGGCAGCAATGAGGACGCCGGGGCGCGGCTCAGGAAGGGGCGCCGGAGCTGAAGCGGCGCAGGAGCGGGGAGAGCACGAGCACGGACTTGGTGCGCTCCACGAAGGGCTCCCCCGCGATGCGCTCCAGCACGCGCTCGAAGTGGCGCATGTCGGAGGCGAAGACCTGCACGAGGGCGTCGGCCTCGCCGGTGACGGTGGAGGCGGAGGCCACCTCGGGGTAGCGCGACAGGCCGCGGTGGATCGCCTCGGGCGAGGTGTTCCGGCGGCAGTAGATCTCGATGAACCCCTCGGTCTCCCAGCCGAGGGCCGCCGGGTCCACGCGGACGGTGAATCCGGTGATGGCCCCCTCGGCGCGCAGCCTGTCCACGCGCCGTTTGACGGCCGGCGCGGACAGGCCGACCTCGGCGCCGATGTCGGCGTAGGAGCGCCTGGCGTCCTCGGCCAGGGCGTGCACGATGCGTTCGTCGAGCTCATTCAATCGCACGGCGGGTGGATCACATTTCTACGGGTAACCAGCTACTGCTACTACCAGCAGTAGATCACGTACCCGGGGGTGTTCCCGACCCGGACGCCGGTGGCGGTGCGGTGATACGGCCCTGCCCGCCGGGTCCGCGGACGGCGGACCCGGCGGGCAGGATCACGGGAGGAGCGAGGGGCAGGAGGTCACTTCCTCTTGCCGCGCGCCTTCTTCTTCTGCGGCTGGGTGCGGCCCTTGCCTGCGCCGGCCTTCGCGCGGGGCGCGGCCCCGGATCCGGCCGGCTTCCCGGCCTTCGCCGCGTTCCCGGCGGCGTTTGCGGCCTTGGGCGCCTTCTCCGCCGGTGCGGCGGCCTTCTCCGCGGTCGAGGCGGACGCGGCGGACGCGGCGGGCTTCGCGGCCCGCTTGGCCCCGGCCTTCGCACTCGTCCGGGCACCGGCCTTGGGGCCGGCCTTCACGCCGGCCTTGGCGCCCGCGTCCGCGGCCACCGGCTCCTGCACCAGGGCGACCCCGGCCGCCCCCTCGGTGGCCAGACGCGAGCGGCGCATGCCGTAGGCGAAGTAGACCACCAGTCCGGCGACCATCCAGCCGCCGAAGTACTTCCAGGTGATGGCGTCCAGGCTGAGCATCATGTAGACGCACATCGCGAAGCCCAGGACCGGGAAGAGCAGGCCGAGGGGGATCTTCACCGGGCCGACGGGGATGCGCAGGCCCGAGAGCGGCACCTGGAAGCTGCGGTGCATGTCGGGGCGGGTGAAGCGCAGCACGATGACGGCGACGTTCACCAGGGCGAAGGCGAAGAGGGTGCCGATGCTGGTGGCATCGGCGAGCTGGCCGAGCGGGACCGCGGCGGCCAGGATGCCGCAGAAGGCCGAGACGATGATGGTGTTCGCCATCGGCACGCCCTTGCGGTTGACCTTGGCGAAGGCCTTGGGGATCAGGCCGTCGCGGGACATCGCGAAGAGGATGCGGGTCTGGCCGTACAGGACGGTCAGCACGACGCTCGCGATGGCGATGACGGCGCCGGCGGCGAGCAGGACGGCCCAGAAACTCTGGCCCGTGACGTCCTTCATGATCCCGGCGAGGGCGGCCTCGGAGCCCTCGAAGTCGCCCCACGGCATGGCACCGACCGCGACGGCCGCGACCAGCACGTACAGCACCGTGACGATCAGCAGCGACAGCATGATCGCCTTGGGCAGGTCCCTCTTCGGGTCCTTGGCCTCCTCACCGGCGGTGGAGGCGGCGTCGAAGCCGATGTAGGAGAAGAACAGCGTGGCGCCCGCGGCGCTGACGCCGCCGAGGCCGAGCGGCATGAACGGGGCGTAGTTGCCGGCGCGGATGCCGGTGAAGGCCACGGCGCAGAAGAGCAGCAGGGCGACGATCTTCACGCCGACCATGATCGTGTTGGCGCGGGCGCTCTCCTTGGCGCCGCCGATCAGGAAGGCCATGCACAGCAGCACGACGAGCAGGGCGGGCAGGTTGAAGATGCCGCCGTCGGACCCGGGCGGGTTGGCCAGGGCGGCCGGGATGGTGACGCCGATGGTGCCGTCGAGGAGCTCGTTGAGGTACTGCCCCCAGCCGACGGCCACGGCCGCCACGGAGACGCCGTACTCCAGGATCAGGCACCAGCCGCAGACCCAGGCGATGACCTCGCCGAGGGTGGCGTAGGCGTAGGAGTACGAGGAGCCGGAGACCGGGATGGTGCCGGCGAGCTCGGCGTAGGACAGGGCCGAGAACAGCGCGGTGATGCCCGCGATCACAAAGGAGATCATGACGGCCGGGCCGGCGTCGGGCACGGCCTCGCCGAGCACGACGAAGATGCCGGTGCCGAGCGTGGCACCGATGCTGATCATGGTCAGCTGCCACATGCCGAGCGAGCGGCGCAGGCTGCCGCCCTCACCCTGGCCGCCCTCGGCGACCAGGCGCTCGACGGGCTTGCGGCGCATCAGGCGGGCGCCGAAGCCGGGGGTCGGCAGCGGGGGAAGCTGCTTGCCGCCGGTGGCAGATGGCGCAGTGCCTTGGTCCAACACGGGGTTGCTCCGTTCATGACTGCCGGTCGGGGGTACCGGTGCGGAGGCGACGGTTCCGCGGCGGTTCCCGGGGCGCGCCGACATGGCAGAGCTGTCCCGTAGCGAGGGGTACCGCCGAGCAAGCGGTACCCGCCACTCCACGTTCTGCGCAGACCCTACGAGGTTCGGGCCCGCGCTCGTAATGCACCATTCTTGCGTATGCCCGGCTGATCATTGCGTCCGGGTGGCCAGAACGGGCGATCGTTGCACGTCACGTTATGAATCGGTACATGGGGAGCAAAAAAGGGGCGCGACCCGGTGGAACCGGATCGCGCCCCTGCGGGCCCTTCGGGGACTACTGCCAGCTGGCGTGCAGCGGCTTGCCCTCGGCGTAGCCGGCGGCGCTCTGGACGCCGACGACGGCACGCTCGGCGAACTCGGCCAGGGAGCCGGCGCCCGCGTAGGTGCAGGAGGAGCGGACACCCGCGATGATCGAGTCGATCAGGTCCTCGACGCCCGGGCGGGACGGCTCGAGGAACATGCGCGAGGTGGAGATGCCCTCCTCGAACAGGGCCTTGCGGGCCCGGTCGTAGGAGGCCTCCTCGGAGGTGCGGTTGCTCACGGCGCGGGCGGAGGCCATGCCGAAGCTCTCCTTGTACAGCCGGCCGTCGGCGGTCTGCTGCAGGTCGCCCGGGGACTCGTAGGTCCCGGCGAACCAGGAGCCGATCATCACGTTGGACGCGCCGGCGGCGAGGGCCATGGCCACGTCGCGCGGGTGACGGACGCCGCCGTCGGCCCACACGTGCTTGCCGTACTTCTTCGCCTCGGCGGCGCACTCCAGGACGGCGGAGAACTGCGGGCGGCCCACGCCCGTCATCATGCGGGTGGTGCACATGGCGCCCGGGCCCACGCCGACCTTGATGATGTCCGCGCCGGCCTCGATGAGGTCGCGCACGCCCTCGGCGGCGACGATGTTGCCCGCGACGATCGGGACCTGCGGGTCGAGCGCCCGGACGGCCTTGATCGCGGCGATCATCGACTCCTGGTGGCCGTGGGCGGTGTCCACCACGATGGTGTCCGCGCCGGCCTCCAGCAGGGCCTTGGCCTTGCCGGCCACGTCACCGTTGATGCCGACGGCCGCGGCGATGCGCAGCTTGCCGTCCGCGTCGGTGGCGGGGGTGTAGAGCGTCGCGCGGAGGGCGCCCTTGCGGGTCAGGATGCCCGCGAGGCGGCCGTCCTTGTCGACCGCGGGGGCGAGCTTGCGGTGCGCGGCGTCGAGCTGGTTGAAGGCCTCGCGCGGGTCGATGTCCGCGTCGAGGAGGAGCAGCTCCTTGGACATGACCTCGGACAGCTGGGTGAAGCGGTCCACGCCGGTCAGGTCGTGCTCGGTGACGACGCCGACGGGACGGTGGTCCGCGTCGACGACGACGCCGGCGCCGTGCGCGCGCTTGGGCAGCAGCGACAGCGCGTCGGCGACGGTCTGGGTGGGGCTGAGCACGATCGGGGTGTCGAGCACGAGGTGGCGGCTCTTGACCCAGGAGATGACGTCGGTGACGACCTCGATCGGGATGTCCTGCGGGATGACGACGAGGCCACCGCGGCGGGCGACGGTCTCCGCCATGCGGCGGCCGGCGATCGCGGTCATGTTGGCCACGACGAGGGGGATGGTGGTGCCCGTCCCGTCGGGCGCGGAGAGGTCCACGCCCTGGCGGGAGCCGACCGCGGAGCGGCTCGGCACCATGAACACATCGTCGTACGTGAGGTCGTACGGCGGCTTCTGGTCGTTAAGGAAACGCATACTGGCTCTCTCACCTGCGATTTTACGTACAGAGCGGGTGGGGAGTCAGACCGGGCCGACACGGAACGGGCTGAGGTTCCTGGACCCATCATCCACGATTCCGGGCCGTCGTGGCGAACTCGCGTCGCATTCTGTGACTTCGGCCAAGCGGCCCGGGCCGGCCCTGTGGCTTCGCCCGAGCCGCCCGGCTCGCCCGCTTTTATTCCATACGCACACCGTGCCGGAGACGCTTCACGCCGTGCTGGAGATCTCCACCCCGGCGAGGTCGGTGTAGTGCACCCCGCGCGGCGTGCAGTGGCTGCCGACCAGCTGGTGGCTGTTGGAGCGGGCGACCGACAGGAAGTGGTCCACCACCAGCGACCGGGTCGCCCGGCGCCAGGCCACGGCGATCTTCGTCACCGGGACGGGCGCGGTGAAGCGGCGCACGGCCATGCCGTGCCGGACGAACCGCTCGGCCACCCGCCGGTCCATGACGGCCACGGCCGTGCCCCGCTCGACGAAGGCGCACACGCTCTCGTAGTCGGGCTCCTCCTGGACGACGTGCGGGGAGACCTCGCCCCACACCTGGCCGGCGATGCGGTCGTACAGCTCCGGCGCGAGCTTCCTGGGCCACATCACGATCGGCTCCTCGCGCAGCTGCTCGCGCGTGATGCGCAGGGACGAGGCGAGGCGGTGGCCGGAGGGGAAGACGGCCACCAGCTCCTCCTCGGCGAGGACGAAGGAGTCCACCTCGGGGCAGCGGGCCTCCTGCCGGATGAAGGCGACGTCCACCTGGCCGGCGCGCAGCATCTCGATGTTGCGCGCCGAGCAGCCGGAGTCGGTCTCCACCCGGACGGCCGGGAAGCGCTTGCGGAACTCCTCGACGATGTCCTGCTGCCCGAGCGAGGCGCCGGAGAGGCTGTAGGCCAGGGCGATCGAGCCGGCCCGGCCCGTGGCCACCTCCTGCAGACGGGCGGTGAGGTCGTCGCAGAGGGAGAGGATCCGGTCCGCGCCCTCCACCAGCTCCCGGCCGGCCTCGGTGAGCTCGGCCCCCTTGGCCCCGCGGCCGGTGATCAGGCCGACGCCGACGTCCTTCTCCAGGGCCTTGACCTGTTGCGACAGGGCCGACTGCGTGATGCCCAGCGTTTCGGCCGCACGTCCGAAGTGGAGCTCTTTGGCGAGCACGACGAAGTACTTCAGGCGTCGCAGGTTCATCATGTGGCCCGGATCCCCCTTTGTGGTGCTGCGTGCGATGTGGTGGCCCCGTCGCCGGGGCGGGTCGTCAGGGGCGGCTGTCCACCGCTCCGGCGGAGGTCTGCGGCGTCGCCGTGACCGTGGCGGCGGCGCTCGCCGCCGGGCGGGCGGCCCGCGCGCCGACCGCGAGGACGACGAGGGCGAGCACCTCGAAGCCCGCGCCGGCCAGCGGGAGCTGCCGCAGGTGGCCGGCGCCGGCGAAGAGGCCGCCGACCACGGCCGCCGCGGTCTGCCCGATGTAGACGGCGCTGTTGTTCAGCGCCAGGAGCATGTCCCCGTTCTTCCCGCCTATGGCCAGCAGGCGGTGCTGGATGAGCGGGAAGCTCGCCCAGTGCACCAGGCCCCAGACGGTGAGTCCCACCGCGGCGCCGACGACGGAGTGCAGGGCGAGGGTGAGGGCCGCGAGGACGGCGGCGAGCAGGGCGACGGTGGCGGCGAGGCCGCGGGTCGCGTCGACGCGGTCGGCGAGCCGGCCGCCGCCCATGACGCCGGCGAAGCTGCCGATGCCGAAGAGCAGGAGCAGCCAGGTGCGGTCCGCGTCGGCGGCGCCGCTGACCTCCTCCAGCACGGTGCCGAGGTAGGTGTAGACGACGAAGGTGCCGACGACCCACAGCGTGGTGGTCAGCATGGCGGTGGGGGCGCGCTTGATGCGCACGGCGCCCAGGCGCTCGCGGACGCCCAGGCCCGCGTTGCCCTCCACCGACGGGATGCGTGCGGCCGCGCCGAGCGCGGTGACGAGCGCGAGCAGGGCGACGAAGCCGAACGCCCAGCGCCAGGAGGACAGCTCGCCGATGGCGTTGCCGATCGGGACGCCCAGGGCGATGGCGCTGGTCATGCCCGCGTAGACGATCGCGAGCGCGCGGCCGCGGCGCTCGGGCGCGGTGATGCGCGCGGCGACGGCGGAGGCGGTGGAGGCGTAGAGCGCGGCGGCCGCGCCGGCCACGACGCGGCTGAGGAGCAGCACGGCGTAGTTCGGGGCGAACGCCGAGAGGGCGTTGCCCACGGCGAAGACGATGAGGACGGCCAGCAGCAGCGTGCGCCGGTCGAGCCGGGAGGTGACGCTCGCCAGGATCGGCGCGGCGACCGCGTAGGTGATGGCGAAGACGGTCACGGTCTGGCCGGCCGCGGCCGTGGACAGCCCCAGTTCGCCGCCGAGCGCGGGCAGCAGCCCGGACACGATGAACAGGTCCGTGCCGATCGCGAACATGCCGAGGGCCAGGAGCCAGACCTTCCCCGCGCCCGGCCACCCCGCCTTCGGCGCTTCCGCTGCCTGCTGGGTCATCGCACAACCTCTCTCCCGGTTGCTAACCGGTAGTACGGTTACTCGGTCCGCGTAACCTATCATGGGGTTATGGCTGTGGAACAGGTGCAAGATCGCCAAGTGCCGGAGCGCTGGGTCTGGTACGGCGGCCGGCTGAGCGTCGACTTCGTCAACACCCGCCGGGACCGCTTCAAAGGCGGCCGCGAGCTGCTGACCGGGCCCGGTGACCTCGCCGAGTGGTTCGCGGAGGCGGGCGTCGCCCCGGCGGACGTCGCCGTGGACGAGGCGCTGCTGCTGGAGGCGCGGGAGCTGCGCGAGGCCGTCGACGCCGGGTACCGGGCGAGCGTCGCGGGCGAGCCGTTCCCCGAGGCCGCGGCCCGCACGATCAACGTGTGGCTGGCGCGCCTCGGCGAGCACCCCTCGCGCCTGGACGTGCAGGACGGCACCGCCGTCTTCCGCACGGACACCGCGCCGCCCGACGCCCGCCGGGCGCTGTGCCGGATCGCCGTCGACGCCGCGACGCTCCTCGGCGACGGGGAGACGCGCACGCGGCTGCGCATCTGCGACGGGCACAACTGCAGCGGCCGCTTCGTCGACCAGTCGGTGGGCAAGCGGCGCCGCTGGTGCTCGATGGCCATCTGCGGCAACCGCGCGAAGGCGGCGCAGCACCGGCGGGCACGGGCGCACTGAAACCCCACAGGGAGCGGGGCGGACCGGATGGACCCGGTCCGCCCCGCTCCCCGTGGGGGTCCTACGGGAGGGCGGCGGTCAGGACGCGCCGCTCGGCCCGGGCGGCCTCGAAGCCGTCCCGTGCGAGCCGGCGCAGGACGTCCTCCGCCCGGACGGGCGCGACGCCCAGCTCCACCTCCAGCCCGGCGCCCGCGCTGCGCGGCGTGACGTCGTCCGCCCCCACGCCGAAGTCCGCCAGCGAGGCCAGCAGCCGCGCCAGCTCCCCCGGCCGGTCCCCGAGGGCGACCCGCAGCCGCACCGGGCCGGCCGCCTGCGCACCGCCGCGGCCCTGGATCGCGCCCCTCCCGGCGATGCCGCGGTCGAGGAGGCCGACCACGCGCGCGAGGGCGGGCGAGCCGTCGCCCGCGGGGGCGGCCGACAGCTCGCCGAGCGCGGCCAGGAGATCGGAGAGGTCCGCCTGGAGCTCCCGCAGGACGCCGGCCACGGCCGCCGCGTTGGACTGCAGGATGTCCCCCCACAGCCGGGCGTCGCCCGCGGCGATGCGGGTGACGTCGCGCAGCCCCTGCCCGGCGAGCCGCGCCGCCTCCCGCGGGGCGTGCTGCAGGCGCGCGGCCATGAGGCTGGCCAGCACGTGCGGCACGTGCGAGGTCAGGGCCACGGCGCCGTCGTGGGCCCGGCTGTCCATCAGGACGGGCACGGCGCCGCACAGCGCGATCGTCTCCAGGGCGCGGTTGAGGGTCTCCTGCGAGGTGGCCCCGGACGGGGTGAGCACCCACGAGCGGTCCTCGAAGAGGTCCGCCCGGGCGGCGAGCGGCCCCGACTTCTCCCGGCCGGCGAGCGGGTGGCCGCCCACGTAGGAGGAGGCGTCGGCGAGTCCGGCCAGGGCGTGCCGCTCCGGCGCGGCCTTCACGCTCGCGACGTCGGTGTAGGAGCGGGCGAGGCCGCGCAGCTGCTGCTCGGCGAGGACCTCGCCGAGCCGGCCGGGCGGCACCGCGAGCACCGCCAGGTCCACCGGCCCGTCCGGGGCGGCGAGCACCCCCGCGCCCAGCGCCGCGGCGGTCCTCGCCGCCGTCTCGTCGCGGTCCAGGAGGTGGACGGTCACGCCGTGGCGGCTCACCGCGAGCCCCACGGACGTGCCGATCAGTCCGGTGCCGACCACTGCCATCGTGCGAATCACGGGTTCACGCCCTCTTTCGGATGAAGCCGACGAAGCCCTGCCCGGCCCGGCACCGTGCCCGGGCTACGAGGCCGGCAGAGCGATGGACTGCGGGTGCCGGAAGACGTTCCCCGGGTCGTACGCGGCCTTGATCCGCTGCAGCCGCGGGTAGTTGGTGCCGTAGTAGAGCGTCTGCCACGGCACTCCGGACCGGTTGTGCGCGGGGTCGGTGATGTCGGTGTCCGCGTAGTTGATGTAGCAGCCGTCGGTGGCCGGGCCGGGCACGGGATAGCCGCCCGTCGCGGCGAAGACCTCGGCGTAGGACTCGCGGGTCCAGCGCACGTTGGCGTCGTCGTCGGCACGGTCCGCCCACATCGACTGGAACAGGGCCTTGAAGACGGAGTCGCGCTGGACGGAGGCGGTGTCCCCCGGCGCCGCCGCGTTGATGCGCCCGCCGAAGGACAGCAGCGAGACCATCGAGCTCGGGTTGCGCAGGTCGGTCCGGGTCAGGTGCCGGCGGATGGCGGCGATCTGCCCGTCGGTGAAGGACTTGCGCATGTACGCGGACTTGTGCGCGCCGCGCAGGGTGGGGTTGACGAGCGCCGCGTTGTTCGTGCCGAGGAACTTCGTGGCCGTCAGCCAGGGCAGCCGGCGCGGGTGGAAGAGGTCCGGCATCGGGGCGTTCTCCCCCGCCGGGGTCGTCAGGGGCCGCGCCGCGCCCTTGCCGAGGGAGGCGGTGACCGCGGCGATGTAGTCGTGCAGCAGCCGCTCGGCGTCCGGGACGCCGGCGTCCATCTGCGTGAGCAGGCTGACGGTGCCGTTGGCCTGGTGGCACAGGGTCAGGAAGCTGCACAGGGAGGCGTAGGGGGAGTCGGCCCCGGCGTTCTTCTCGTGCCAGGTGCCGTAGGCGCGCACCAGCCCGGTGAAGGCCCTCTCGTCCAGTGCGGTCCACGGCAGGGCCAGGGCGCTGACCAGCACCTCCTTGGGCGGGTGGATGAGCTGGGCGGCCGGGTCGGCGCCGCGGGCGCCGGGCGAGCGGAACCAGTAGCGGGTGATGACGCCGAAGTTGCCGCCGCCCGCACCGGTGTGGGCCCACCACAGGTCGCGGTGCGGGTCGCCCTGCTCGCGCGTGGCGACGACGGGGCGCGCCCTGCCGTCGGCGCCCACGACGACGACCTCCACCGCGAGGAGGTGGTCGACGGTGAGCCCGTGCTTGCGCGAGAGCATGCCGTAGCCGCCACCGCTGACGTGCCCGCCGACGCCGACCGAGTGGCAGCGGCCGCCGGGGATGGTCACGCCCCAGCCCTTGTAGAGGGCCTCGTAGACGTCGAGGAGGGTCGCCCCGGCCTCGACGCAGAACGCCTTGCGCCCGGCGTCGTAGGAGACGGAATGCATCGGCGTCATGTCGATGACGGTCTGCACCTGCGGGTTGAAGACGAAGTCGGCGTAGCAGTGCCCGCCGCCGCGGACGGAGATCCGCTTCCCGCCGTCGACGGCGTCCTGGACGGCGCGGACGACGTGCTCGGTGGTGCTGACGAGCCGTACGGTCTCCGGGCTGCCCACCCAGCGGGCGTTGTTGCCCACGACGAGGTCGCCGTAGCGGGGGTCGCCGGGACCGACCGTCACGGCCGGGAAGCCGGCCTCGCCCGTGGTGTTCCCGGCGGGGGCAGCGGGGGTGCCGGCAGCCGCGGCGGGGCGGGCGGCCAGCGCCGCGGCGGAGCCCGCCGCGGCCGCCACGGTGCCGGTGAGGAGGGACCTCCTGCTCGGGCCGCTCATGCGGTCCTCCGCTCGGCGGGCAGCCACTCCGCCCGGGAGGAGCCGCGCGGCACGAGGACGTGCCGGTAGCTCCCGGGCGTCGCCGACATCCGGACCTGGTCCGTGACGCCCTGGTAGGCGCCGAGCGGAGTGTCGGCGGTGAAGGTTTCGGGGTCGAGGTAGAGGTGGCGGGGGCCGGCCCCCGCGACCTGGTGGGCGTAGTCCCGGTCGAAGACGCCCATGCTCAGGATCCACAGGGCGGCCCGGACGAGGGAGACGTGGACGCGGTAGCTGCCGCCCTCCTGCGCGCGGCGGTTGAGCGCCTCGACGATGCCCACCGTCGTGAGCCAGGAGGTGATGTAGTCGTTGACGACCTGGACGGGTGGCAGCTGGGGCCGCTCGCCGTCGCCTTCGAGGTTCATGATGCCCACCAGGCTGCCGGCCGTCTGGTCGAAGCCGATCCGGCCCGCCCAGGGCCCGGTGCGCCCCGCCAGGGAGTTCGTCGCGTAGACGATGCCGGGCCGCGCCGCCGCGGCCTCCTCCTCGGACAGGCCGATGCGCTCCAGATAGCCGGGGCGGCGGTTGGCGTAGAAGACGTCCGCGTCGCGCAGGAGGGCCCGCAGGCGCGCTGCGCCCTTTTCCGCGTACGGGTCGAGGTAGGTCGAGCGGACGCCGACGTTGGCGCTGATGTAGCTGCGCTCGTGCTCCAGCTCGTCCGGCCGCCAGAGGTTCAGCACGTCGGCGCCGTGCAGGGCGAGGGCCCGGCCGACCCCGGCGCCGGCGATGACGTGGCCCATGCCGAGGGCGCGGACGCCGGAGAGCGGCTGGGCGGCGCCCGGCGGCAGGGGCTCGGGGTCGCTGTCGCCGATCTTCTCGATCTCGATGAGCGGGGCGTGGGCGAGGACGTCGCGGTACTGCGGCTCGGCCAGGAACTCGGCGGGCTCGCGCAGCATCGCCATGACGATGCCGGCCCGGTTTCCGGCCTCCTCCAGCTCGCGGGCGTCGCGCGCGCCGATCGCGGCGGCCACCGCGTCGGCGTCGTCCGGGACCCCGAGGAACCGCTGCGCCGCCACCTTGATCTTGGGGTACATGTTCTGGGGCATCATCCAGCGGCCGTCGCGGCTGCGGTAGAAGGCCCAGCCCAGGGCGTTGCTGGGGTTGGAGGACTCGCTGAGCGGGCTGCCGTTGATCAGCTCCCACTTGCGGTCGTAGAAGGGGCAGAGCCGGTGCGGGGCGACCCTGAGGTCCATGGAGATGTCCTGGCCCGCGCCGCCGCGCAGCCGCCACAGCTTGGCGACGGCGGCGGACTTCGCGACGAGGGCGATGCCGGCGGCCGCGCCCAGGCGCAGCGTGGAGGGGACGACGGGGTCGGCGCCCTCGAAGGCGATGGTGCCGCCGGTGTCGGCGGCCGTCATGCCGACGCCCGCGAGGACGTCCTCGAGCGCGGCGTGGACGTCGAAGGCGTCGTCGGTCGCGGGCGCGGCGAGGGCCTTCTCGATCCGCTCGGTGAGACCGGGACCGCCGGGGGGACCGCTGGTCGGGTGGTCGGTCACGCCCGGGCCTCCGCGGTGTCGTGGTCGGTGGACAGGGCGACGTGCCGCCACGCCGCGAGCTCGCCGGTGACGTGCGCGAGCTTGGCCTCGATGCGGGCGACGCTGTCGCTGCCCAGCGGCAGGCGCAGCGGCGGCTCGGCGGTGTGCGCGAGCGCGACGACGGCTTCGGCGGCCTTCACCGGGTCGCCGGGCTGGCGGTGGTTGGTGCGGGCGAAGTCGGTGCGGCGGGCGCCGGCGGTCCCGGCGTAGTCGTCGATGGTGCGCGCCGCGGGGCGCAGGCTCGACGGGTCGAAGAAGTCGGTGCGGATCTGCCCGGGCTCGACGACGGTGACCTTGATGCCGAGGGCGGCCACCTCGGCGTGCAGGGCCTCGGTGATGCCCTCCAGGGCGAACTTGCTCGCCCCGTAGATCCCCGAGCCCGCGCCCTGGGCGAAGCCGCCGACCGAGCCGATGTTGATGACGTGGCCGGCGCGCTGCGCCCGCATCACGGGCAGGACGGCGCGGGTGACCTTGAGGAGCCCGAAGACGTTCGTCTCGAACAGGGCGCGGACCTCCTCGTCGGAGGTCTCCTCGACCGCCCCGACCACCCCGTACCCGGCGTTGTTCACCAGCACGTCGATCCGGCCGAAGTGCTCGGTGGCGCGGGCAACGGCCGTACGGGCCTGCTCCTCGTCGGTCACGTCGAGCGGGAGGACGAGAAGGGTGCCGGGGCCGCCGGAGGCGTCCGGCACGGTGCCCGTGAAGGCGCGGGGGTCGCGGACCGCGGCGACGACCCGGTCGCCGTGGGCGAGCGCGGCCCGGACGAGTTCCAGACCGAGGCCGCGCGAGGCGCCGGTGATGAACCACACCGTCATGTGATCAGCTTTCTCCAGAGGTGGTACGGGGTTGCCGGTCTGCGGGACGGGTCAGAGGTTGCCGCGCAGGGCCTGCTCGCGCTCGATGGCCTCGAACAGCGCCTGGAAGTTGCCCCGGCCGAAGCCCTTGGCGCCGCGCCGCTCGATGATCTCGAAGAAGACGGTGGGGCGGTCCTGGACCGGCTTGGTGAAGATCTGCAGCAGGTAGCCGTCCTCGTCGCGGTCGGCGAGGATGTTCAGCTCCCGCAGCTCGTCCACCGGGACGCGCATGTCGCCGATGCGCTCGGCGAGGACGTCGTAGTAGGCGCCGGGAGTGGTGAGGAACTCCGCGCCGGCCGCCTGCATCGCGCGGACGGTGCCCACGATGTCGTCCGTGGCGAGGGCGATGTGCTGCACGCCCGGGCCGCCGTAGAACTCCAGGTACTCGTCGATCTGCGACTTTCGCTTGCCGATCGCCGGCTCGCTGACGTTGAACTTCACCTTGCCGCTGCCGTCGCCGAGGGCCTTGGACATCAGCGAGGACAGCTCGGTGGCGATGTCCTCGTCGGTGAACTCCTGGATCTGGGTGAAGCCCATGACGCGCTGGTAGAACTCGATCCACTTGTCCATGGCGCCGAGCTCCACGTTGCCGACGACGTGGTCGATGAGCTCGAACAGGGGCTCGCTCTGCGGGCCGAAGCGCTCCGGGTCGACCGCCTCGTATCCCGGCAGGTACGGGCCGCGGTAGCGGCTGCGGTCGACGAGGGTGTGGACGGTGTCGCCGTAGGCGGCGATGCGGGCCAGCACGACCGTGCCGTGCCCGTCGGTGAGCTCGTACGGTTCGACGAGGCCGTGCGCCCCCCGCTCGACGGCGCGCGCGTACGCGGCGCGGGCGTCGGGAACCTGCAGGGCCACGTCGGTCACGCCGTCGCCGTGGGCGGCGATGTGCTCGGCCAGGACCCGGCCGGCCTCGGTGTGCGGCTGGACCGGCGAGGTGACGACGAAGCGGACGCCCTTGGACTCCAGCACGTAGGAGACGGTCTCGGGCGTGCCGGTCTCCGGGCCGCGGTACGCGGTCACGCGCATGCCGAACGCGGTCCGGTAGTAGTGCGCCGCCTGGCGGGCGTTGCCCACGGCGAAGACGACCGCATCGTTGCCCAGGAGGGGGAAGGGGTCGGCGGAGGGAGCGGCGGAAGCGGGAGGGGCAAGAGG